>WFQV01000400.1 GCA_015486905.1 Melioribacteraceae bacterium
ATTTTGTACGTACTGCTATTAACAAAGATAAAATCGTAATCGGCATTTGCCTCGGTGCACAAATTTTAGCTGATGTTTTGGGTGCAAAAGTTTACAAAAACAATCAGAAAGAAATCGGTTGGTTTGACGTCAATAAAAATGAGGCTGTGGAAAGGACAGTTCTTAAAGGGGTTTTCCCGAAAAAATTTTCTGCCTTCCATTGGCACGGTGATGTTTTCGATTTACCGGAAAACTGCGTACCGATTGGTTCGAGCAAAGCTACGGAAAATCAAGGGTTTGTTTTTAAGAACAAAGTTTTTGCTTTTCAATTTCACTTGGAAACTACGTACAATTCCGCAAAAGAATTAATTAATAATGCCCGTACCGATTTGGTCGATTCCGAATTTATTCAAACAGAAGAAGAAATGCTTAGGGGCAAAGAAAGATTTGACAAACTTAATTCTTTAATGTTCAAAGTCCTCGAAAGGCTTGTAAATAAAGGCTCGTAAAGACTCAACCTTAGAAACAACCGGTTAATGCTTTACTTCTGTGATATCTAATTTAACCTAACCTCTGACCTTTCCAAATTAACCTATTGGGTATATTGAGCAACAAGAAATTTTTAACAATTAAGTAATTAGAAAAAATAAAAATTTAAACCGCCAAAAAGAATTTTATTGAAATGCAGAATGATTCATGTAACGTATTTGTTCCCTTTACGGAATTTATATTTAAAGGACATCCCTTTTTCTCAGTTCTTCTTTTAACTGCTCTGCGCTGACAAAAGTTATTACATCCCAGCCCAATTTTCTTGCCGCATTAGTGTATTCTTCAATGTCGTCAATGTACAAATGTTCACTTGGATTTACTTGTGTAAAATTCTCAACTGCGCGGTAAATTTTTTCCTCTGGTTTTACCGCACCAACCTCATTACTAAGAATCATCTTGTCAAAATATCTTAAAAATTCATAATTCTCCCAACCGTATTTTTTATGAATTGCATTTGTGTTGGAAAGAAGTACAAGTTTGTAATTTCCTTTTAAAACCGGCAACAGCGAGGTAACATTTGAATTTTCTTCGAACAAATCCGAGTAATAAATTTTGAACTTTTCGGCTTTTAATTTTCCCTCCGTCCATTGGAGCATTGTCTTTAAAAATTCTTCTTCGGTAATTTCCGACTTTTCAAACTTTCTGTGAACTTCGTAATTATTTTTGTAACGCTCGGCAAATCTTTTCCCAAGCCCCTCGTCAATTTCATCAAGTTTGTTTAATAATTTGAAATAGTCGAAAGGAATAAGCACATTGCCCAAATCGAAAACTATCGCTTTGTAATGATTCATCTTCACCTCTTTATTTTGCATTAAAGAAAAGCTCCTTGTTAAGCAAAGGCACCATTGAAGCAACAATCCCCGAAACGTAAAGTTCTTTACGGTCCATCCGCCCTTTCGTAAAGTAGCCTATTGCACCGTGGTGCTGTTTGGTATTCTCCTTGTTTTGAATTTTATCCATTACCGTACCAAGTTCAACTCCGCTTAAAAGTTCGGTTACAATTTGCCTGGGTAATTGAAATTTGGGCGATGTACCAAACGCTTCCCTCCCCTCTTTGTCAATAATGCACACAGCACCAAACGACAACCAAATTCCGTAATCTTCCGAAATCCCGCCCTCTATTCCGACGAAAAAATCGGCGTTTAAATTTTCATTAAAATTCATTTTTCTCAACTCTATTGCTCTGTTACGAGCACCGTCGAAAGTTTCCTTGCCAACGGGCTGGTCTGTTACTCCCGAGCTAACGGCAATGCCTTCCACAACAACATCGTCGTAAAACCTTTCAAAGCTCTCTTTTACGGCTTCAATTTTTACCGGATTGGTCGAACCAACAAGTATCTTCATTTTTTATTCTCATTTGAGTTCGGAAAATAAATATTTTCACTATTTAAATAATCCTCCAAAATAACCGCTGCCGCACCTTTGTCGATTCTCCCCTTTTCTCTTCTTTTTTCCCTCGAAGGAACTGTCTGTATTATCCTTTCCCAGGCAATCGTGGAAGAATATCGCTCATCAAATAAAGTCACTTCGAGTTTAAGTTTATTTTCCAAAATAGTTTTGAATTTTTCCACCTCTTCCGAAATTAACGCTTTGCTTCCGTCTTCTTTTGAGGGATAACCGAGCACTATTTTTTTTACTTCTTTCTCTTTGACAATTTTTAATAGCTCGGAAACTGCTTTGGAATTATTGGGGATAGTAACAAGAGGAATTGCAAACATATTCAAAGGGTCCGATACTGCTACTCCGATTCTTTTTTTACCATAATCAATTGCTAAAATTCTTTTTGAAGTCATAACGAGAAATTATATTGAGACAAGTTTCATC
>WFQV01000401.1 GCA_015486905.1 Melioribacteraceae bacterium
GGCAATGGGGACGTTTACACAAACTAACGCTCAAGCATCCTTTCCACGGGCACAGTAAAATAATAGACCGCTTGATGGACGTTGGAACTTTTGAAGTCGGTGGTTGCGGAACTACGCTTTTTAATACCGAGTTTTCTTTTGTCAAACCTTACGATGTAACGCTCGGTCAGGCGATGCGCTTTATCTACGATTTTTCACAGCCGGATGTTTTTTACTTTACGCTCCCCTCTGGGGAATCGGGGCATGTCTGGAGTCCGCATTACGGTGAAACAACAAGAGATTGGTTGAAAGGGAAATATTACAAAGTGAACACCAATCTCGATGGGTTTAAGAATTTTCAAGAATTGACTCTAATTCCAAAGTAGGGTAATATTTTAATCTTGAAATCTCTGAAGAATCCTTTCCATTTTTTCGTGTACTATTCCGTTAGTTGCGAGTATTTGTTTGGAGAAAATGTCTATTTCTTTGCCGTTAAAGTTTGTTACTTTTCCACCCGCCTCTTCAACAATAAGTTTGCCTGCTGCAATGTCCCAAGGATTGAGAACCACTTCCCAGAATCCGTCGAAAATGCCTGAGGCTACGTAGCAAAAGTCCAGCGCTGCGGAACCGAGTCTGCGAACCGCACGTGCCTCAAACAAAAAAGCGTTAAATCTTTCAATCACATGTGAGGGATTGCTTTTGATGTCGTAAGGAAAGCCTGTTACCAAAAGGCTTTGCTCCAAATCGCCGTTGGAACTAACGTGCATTTTGTTCTCCCCTTCGAAAGCACCCGAGCCTTTCTCTGCCGAATAGATTATGTCGCGCATTACATCGTAAACTACTCCGGCTATTGTTTCCCCGTTCCTTACCACTCCGATTGAGACCGAGAATATCGGCAAACCGTGTGCAAAGTTCGTCGTGCCGTCCAAGGGGTCAATTACCCAAATGTATTCGGCGTCTTTTGAGAAGCTCCCGCTTTCTTCACTTAAAATACCGTGGGTGGGAAATTCTTTTTTAATAAAGTCCATTATTAACTTTTCGGAACGTTTGTCTATTTCGGTTACCAAATCGGATTTGTTTGTTTTGAACTCAATTCCAAAATCTTTTCGGTAACCGCCGCGGATTATTTCCCCCGCCTGTTTGGAAACCTCAATTATTTTCTCTAACATTTTTTCTCCGCAAAATAATTACGTTTTGTGATTCAAAATTATTTAATTCAAATGCAAATACCTAAATATTACTCACAAAAGCCGTACTACAATTATTAATAAAGCCGAAAGCAATAACATATCACTTAGTCTTAAGTAACGAGTCTTAAGTGGTTAGTTGTTAACTGTCAGAATTCGGGAGAGCCACGAATGAACGAATTTTATTCAACCAAGAACAAATGACTAATGAGTTATAGTATTGTCGCTCAAATTTTTTTTTTTGTCAAAATATTTTTTCTGTAATGTTTTTAATTCATAATTCATAATTGCGGCTTGCCGCGATAGGATTTTTCTTAGTCTCTAAATCTCTTCGTCTCTTTTTCTGCCTTTTCACCTCTGCAACTTTTAATCATAGCATTTCACAGATTGACCGTTCGCAAGCTCACTAATCAATCTGTGCTACAATTTGAAAGCTAATTTCACATTGTCTTGAACTATGATTTTTCTGATTTTATGATAGACTATGATTTTTATCGTAACTTGTGCCAAGTAACGAGAAAAAGCGTTCCCTATTAACCTTTTAACCTCTTCACCTTTTTACCTTTCAATAACAGTTCAAGACATTCTTAATTCTTCATTCTTAATTTTTAATTGCGGCTTGCCGAGATAGGGGACGCTGATTTTAATGATGAATTATGATTTTAGCAGATTTGATAGAACGCGGATAACGCAGATTAAACGGATTTTCACGGATTGTTTAATTCGACACTTTTGTACTGCGGGGCTGTCTAAAAAGTAAGCCTTTCATTTTGAACACCGATTTATCGGGGTGAGAAATCTTTGTAAACATTGCGAACCATGCCTGCCGCCTGCTTGCCGGTAGGCGGGGCAGGCAGGTTCAAAAGATTTCTCAGTCGCTTAGCTCCTTCGAAATGACAATTTCAGACTTTTGGGACAGCCCCGGCAGCCAGGTTCTTAATTTTTAATTCTTAATTACGGTTTACCCCGATGGGTTCAATGTACTTTTTTATCTTTTCTCTCTTTGAGCTTTTGAATTTCCAAATAATATTTTGTGGATAAAATTGATTGATTGTATTTTAGAATGAAGAAATATGAGGAACTGAATATGAAATTAAAATTAGCAATAATAGGCTTCGGAAATGTGGGGCAGGGACTTTGTGAAATACTAACCTCGAAAAGGGAATGGTTCAAAACCGGTCAAAATTTCGAATGGGAGTTGGTAGCCGTGTCTGATTTCCAAAAAGGTTCAGTCCTTTGTGATGACGGTTTGAGAACCGAGGAACTTCTGAAGCTCGTTCAAAGCTCGAAATCATTAGAAGATTACTCGGGTAAATGCACGAAAGGATTGGACGCAATTACGACAATACAACGTAGCAATGCCGATGTGGTTGTGGAAGTTACTTACACAAATATTAAAACCGCAGAGCCGGCAACTGCGCACGTCAAAACCGCTTTTTCGAAAGGCAAAAATGTTGTCTCTTCGAACAAGGGACCCGCCGCTTTACATTATGCGGAATTAAAAAAGTTAGCCGAAGCTAACGGAGTGCAATATTTAATTGAGGGCACGGTAATGTCCGGTACGCCTGTCCTTTCTTTCGCAAAGGAAAATTTAGCCGGAGTTCAAATAAATTCGATTCGTGGAATTTTTAACGGCACTTCGAATTTTATTCTTACCGAAATGTGGAAAGGAAAGTCCTACAAAGCATCCCTGTCGGAAGCTCAAGAATTGGGATATGCCGAAGCAGTCCCTGATGCCGACGTCGAGGGTTACGATGCGCTTGCAAAAGTTACTATCCTTGCTAATGTGTTAATGGGTACTAACTTAAATCCTTCCCAAATTAAATGCGAAGGAATTACGGGAATTACCGAAGGAGACATTCTTAAGGCAAAGGCAGAAAATAAAAAATGGAAATTGATTGGCGAGATAATCAAAGAAGGGACAGAGGTAAAAGCCGAAGTAGGACCGCGTCTGTTAAATGCCGATTCAGCGATGGGTGGAATAGATGGCGTTCTTAATGCGGTTACGTTCACAACCGATTTGTTAGACGATGTGACAGTCGTAGGTCCCGGTGCAGGTAGAAAGGAAACCGGCTTCGCAATTCTTTCGGATTTGCTTAGGATAAACAGAGCATTGAAATAATATTTTTCAAGGAGGCAAAAAATGGAAATGATTTTAGGCGGAAAGTTAATTGACAAAGCGGAAAAAATTGAAGTTAAAAATCCTTACGACGGTAGTTTGATTGATTACGTTCCCAGAGGCACTACCGAAGATATTACCCGTGCAATAACAATTGCCGAGAAGGGCGCTGAGATTAACCGTAACCTTCCCGTACACGAACGGGTAAAAATTCTCCGAACGGTTGCTGAGATAATGGAAGATAAATTTGAAGATTTGACAAAAACAATTTACCTCGAAAGTTCAAAGACAATCCGCGAAGCAAGGAAGGAGACGGCGCGAGCAATAAATACCATTTCTCTTTCTGCCGAGGAGGCAAGCAGAATTAAGGGTGAAACAATCCCGTTCGATTCTATGCCTGGTTCGGAAAAAAGAAGCGGTTTTTATTACCGTTTCCCGGTGGGAATTATCGCTGCAATAACGCCTTTCAACGACCCTCTGAATCTTGTTGCTCACAAACTGGGTCCTGCAATTGCAAGCGGGAACGCAATTGTACTAAAGCCCGCTACCGAAACACCTTTGTCGGCTTTGCTATTGAGCAAAATATTTCTTGAAGCCGGACTGCCGGGAGAAATTCTTTCAATAATTACAGGGTACGGAAGCGAAATAGGAGAGGCGTTGGTAACGGACGAGCGAGTCGGAATGGTCTCTTTTACGGGTGGAGTTGAAACGGGAAGAGAAATTTCAAAGATTGCCGGACTGAAAAAATTAGGAATGGAACTCGGCTCAAATTCCCCTGTGATTGTAATGAAGGATGCGGATTTGGAAAAGGCTGTCTCGTCATGCGTTTCAGGCGCTTTCTGGGCGGCAGGACAAAATTGCATCGGCGTACAGAGAATTTTAATTCAAGAAGAAATTTACGAAGAGTTTAAAGAAAAGTTCGTTGACAAAACAAAGTCCTACAAAATCGGTTGTAAAGCAGACGACTTAACGGATATGGGTCCGATGATTAATGAAAAAGAAGCCTCGCGCGTAATTGAGTGGATTGAGGAAGCCGAACGTTTGGGCGCTCGCATTTTGACCGGCGGAAGAAGAGAGGGAGCGCTTGTGGAACCGACGGTTTTGGAAGCTGTTCCATCCTCGGCTAAGATTGACAAGAAGGAAATTTTCGGACCGGTTGTTTCTTTTTACAAATTCAAAAAATTAGACGATGCAATTGCAAAAGCAAACGATGTCGATTACGGTTTGCACGCAGCGATTTTTACCAATGATTTAAACGCCGCGTTTTATGCTGTGCGTAATTTGAATGTTGGCGGAGTGATGGTAAACGATTCAACCGATTACCGAATAGACTCGATGCCGTTCGGCGGGGTAAAGCAAAGCGGGCTTGGTCGAGAAGGTGTTCGCTTTGCTGTTGAAGAAATGACGGAGATAAAAGTAGTCTGCTTTAATCTTGATTAATCCGTTGTTTTAAAATTTTTAAGATAATTTAAATTGAATGGGTAGTTGAAAGGGAATCAATCTACGCAAGCGCCGTCGGCTTCCCTAAACTCTAAACTTCTAAACGAAGAATGAAAGAGTTGCGGTACAAGTTTAAATTTGGTGGCAAAAAAAATTAGCTTGTCTTTTCCTCTTGAGCGTTTTGTCACGATTTTTTGCTTTCCCGAAACGAACCAGCCCAAAATCGCGCCAAAACTTATTTGTTGTTTTTATTCGTCACACCCACGGGTTAAAACCCGTGGTTAGTGAGATGTCCCCCGCCAAGTCGTGGTAAATCACTCCGGAGAAAAGAAATATTTTGTTTTTTCGGGGTTGTTCAAATAGCCGTAAAGAAGCACTTTCTTTTAAGCCTTGTAATAAGACAGACATTATTCCAATATTCAACAAATTAAAAATTACCGTCATTACAAACCCTGCCTTTGCGCAGATTGCAAGCAATCTACGTTACAAAAATGAAAGTGAAATACGGCTAAAGCCGGAAAATATTTTTCACATTTCTAGCCCGTTGACTGAAGTAAATGTCAATGTTGACTAAAGTTAACTGCAATGCTGAAAAACTCAACATTCCATTATTCCATTATTCCAATACTCCATTCACAATTCACAATTTACAATTCACCATCCAATAATCCATCCATCCAATCATCCATTTATCCGTTTATGCAAGGTTCTCGATTTGACAATAGTAAGCCTAATGCCTTGCGTTTTACCTCTTGCTTGTCACGACGTAGTCAAGCGAAGCGCAGACGAAGGCGGACTTGTCACGACGTAGTACCCGCAAATGCGGGACAGGCAAGCTCAACGCAGACGAAGGTGGGCGTCTCACGTCTTCCTTTTGTCCGTTGTTAATTGTTTGTTGATTCCTTATACTTGCATTTTAATTTTCGGGAAATATGAAATACTTACGACAACTTTACGATTGGGTTTTACATTGGGCGGACACTCGTTACGGTCCCGCCGCTCTTTTCCTTCTTGCCTTTGCGGAAGCATCGTTTTTTCCCGTACCGCCGGATGCACTTTTAATAGCGCTCGTCCTCGGCTCTCAAAAAAAAGCATTCCGCTTTGCAGCCAATTGTACCGTTGCTTCAATTATCGGTGCGGCAGTCGGCTATTCAATCGGTTATTTTATTTGGTGGCAAAGTCCTAACGAATTTTCTTCCGTTGCACATTTCTTCTTTAACAACATTCCCGGTTTTTCCGAGAAATTATTTTTTGACGTACAGCATCTTTACGAAAAATGGAATTTCTGGATTATCTTCACCGCCGGTTTTACGCCGATTCCTTACAAAGTATTTACAATAAGTGCCGGTGCTTTTCAGATTAGTCTGCCGATGTTTTTACTCGCTTCTTTCTTTTCACGTGCGGGAAGATTTTTCCTCGTCTCTTTTTTAATTTGGAAATTCGGGGAGCCGATTAAAGCCTTTATTGATAAGTATTTCAACGCCCTCGCAATTCTTTTTACCGTTCTGCTAATAGGTGGATTTGTAGCGGTAAATTATTTAATAAAATGAAAGAGGCGCCCGAAAGCGCCTTTGAATTCTACTGATTATTTTCCCTTCAAAATCTTATCGGCTTCAGCCAAAACATTCTCAACCGTGAAGCCGTAATTTTCAAACAATGTTTTGTAAGGAGCGGAAGCTCCGTATTTTTCAATCGAAATGATTTTCCCTTCGCAGCCGGCATATTTTTCCCAGCCTTGAGCAACTCCCGCCTCAATTACCAGCCGTTTTTTGGCTGATGCAGGCAGTACGCTTTCCTTGTAATCATCACTTTGCTTTTCGAAAAGTTCCCAGCTGGGCATGCTGACCACACGAATACTGTCCCCTTTATCTTCCAAAGCTTGAGCGGTTTCCAAAGCTAACGAAACTTCCGAGCCGCTTGCAATAATAATTAAATCTATTTTGGGGCTACTTTCGGATTTAATTACATAAGCACCTTTCAAAGTGTTTTCGGCAGGGGCGTACTTTTTACGGTCGAGTACCGGTAATTTCTGACGTGTAAAAACCAAAGCTACGGGGTTGTCTTTTGTCTCGATTGCACTTTTCCAGGCGTAAACCGTTTCGTTGGCATCCGCAGGGCGAATTACCGTAAGACCGGGAATTGCACGAAGTGAGGCTAAATGTTCAACCGGTTGATGTGTGGGTCCATCCTCGCCAAGGCCGATGCTGTCGTGTGTGAAAACGTAAATGGGGTGCAGATGTGACATTGCCGCAAGACGGATTGCAGGACGCAGGTAATCGGCAAAAACAAGGAACGTTCCTCCGTAAGGAATTATCCCGCCGTAGTAAGCCATGCCGTTCATTATGCTTGCCATTCCGTGTTCGCGAATGCCGAAGTGAACATTACGGCCACGGTAATTATTGCCGGAAAAATCTTTGTAATTTTTTAAATAAGTGTTGTTCGACGGGTGTAAATCCGCCGAGCCGCCAAAAAGTTCGGGTAGTTGTTCCGCCAATAAATTAAGTACCGTACCGGATGCCGAACGCGTGGCTGCTACGTCACCGTAATTTTCGAACTCTTCCCATTTTAGCTCCGGCAACTCTCCGTTGAATATTCTTTGGAATTCTTTAGCATCTTCGGGATATTTGGATTTGTAAGCATCGAATTTACTTTGCCAAACATCTTCGTAACTTTCATATGTGGGTTGAAGGCTGGCGAAAAATTCTTTTACATCATCAGGTACGAAGAATTCCTTGTCTTCATCCCATCCCAAATTCTTTTTGGTTAATTTAACTTCCTCTTCGCCGAGCGGTGAACCGTGGACTGAGGATGTGTCCTGCTTGTGAGGACTTCCGTAACCGATGTGTGTGTCGGTGATTATTAAATGTGGTTTGCCCGGGGTTGCTTTTGCTTTTTTAATTGCAATTTCGAGAGCTTGCAAATCGTTTACATCCGTTACGTGCTGAACGTTCCAGCCGTAGGCTACGAAGCGCTTTCCAACGTCTTCGGACATTGCTAAGTCAGTTGTGCCGTCAATTGTGATTTCGTTGTTGTCGTAAAAGACAATTAGGCTGTCCAATTTATTGTGTCCGGCAAAGGCGGCGGTTTCGTGCGTTATGCCTTCCATTAAGTCCCCGTCGCTGGCAATCACGTAAATGTAATGGTCGAGCAGTTGAATGTCTTCCTTGTTAAACATTGCACCGAGGTGCTTTTCCGCCATTGCCATTCCCACAGCGTTGGAAAAGCCTTGTCCAAGGGGACCTGTTGTGGTTTCAACTCCAGGCGTGTGCCCGAATTCCGGATGACCGGGTGTAATGCTTTCCCACTGGCGGAAATTTTTCAAATCCTCCAGAGTAACTTCGTAGCCTGAAAGGTGAAGGATTCCGTAAAGAAGCATGCTTCCGTGTCCGGCGGAAAGAACAAATCTGTCGCGGTTTACCCATTTGGGGTTTTTCGGATTGTGCCTCATTATTTTTGAATAGAGCAAAAAGGCAATGGGTGCGCAACCCATCGGCATTCCCGGGTGCCCTGAGTTTGCTTTCTGAATTGCATCCACGGCTAAAAATCTTAATGTATTAATTGCTTTCTCTTCAATCTTCATTTTATTTTCTCCTTATTATTTTCTTGTCCGTTCCATATTTCGCCGTCAACCACGGGCGTTACGCAAATTAAAGGATTTTCGGAGACGTCAAATTTACTGAAAATTTCTTCAAATAATTCATACTGCATTCCATGTTTTTCCAATTTGGCAAATTTATTGTAGCGCATAAATTTTCCCAGCCTGTTTACAGGAGCGTTGAATTTTTCCGCTTTTGGGAAATCCTCTCTTACGCGTGATTTTAAGAAATTTATTTTTTCTTCGTCGCTTCCTTCGGCTTTGTAAGGAATGGCATTAAAGCCAACCACGTGGTCTTTGTTGATTATTAAGTAAATATTAAGAATTGTTTCTTCCAATCTTTCCCTTTCTGTTTGTCATTACAAAATAGCTTAAGCTCAAAGCGAGGATAAAAATCTGCTAAAAAAGTTTTTCCCCGGCAAGTAGCAAGTTAAAGATTAAAACTATTTCAACACACGCAATAAACAGCGAAGCCATTCAGTTAAAGTTCAAATGCAAGTCCTTATTTTTTTTAATTTAAACAACAATAATAAAAAATTCGGAAACGAAATTCTTTATTATTGTAATTCACAAGGACGGTATGGCTGTTTTGAGTACTGATTTAAAATCAGTGGCAAAAAATGATAAAATAAGAAAGAAGAAACAAGAAATAAGAAATAGTTAAACGCGAGACGCCCGCCTTCGTCTGCGCTTCGCTTGTCTGTCCCGCACTTGCGGGGCCTGTCCCGCATTTGCGGGGACTACGTCGTGA
>WFQV01000402.1 GCA_015486905.1 Melioribacteraceae bacterium
AAATAAAGTCTAATTTCCCCTTCACGATTATCGGTAAGAACATTATTCAAAACGAGGATGACAAATTAAACGGTTATTTCTGGATTAAAGATATTTCGAGGAAGTACATACTTGTCAACAAAGTTTACGCTAAGTATTTGGGAGCAAAGCCTGCATCGGTTGAGGGCAAATTTGAAAATGAACTTTTGCCTTCTTACATTGAAAAGATTTTTGCCAATACGGATTCTTACATTTTGGAAACGGGCAACAATGTTGTTGTGGAAGGAATTAGTGAACAGTTCTTTAGTGCGGGAACAAAAAATCAGCAAATTCTTGAATTCCCCCTGCTCGATATTGATAACGAGGTGATTGCAATTGTTGGTTTATCTTACGATATTAAAAACGGAATGTCAACAAAAACGGAGGAAGCGAACGACGAGGAGGAAAACGTTCCCTTCGAAAATGAATTAAAGAAAACAATAGCTGAGAGAGATAAAATGTACGACGAGATTCTTAAACAATTTCCGGACCCCATATTTATTTACGATGTCGAAAATCTGAAGTTCCTAGAAGTGAACTCCGCAGCCTTAGACCTCTACGGATACACCCGCGAGGAATTTTTGGAGATGGATTTAACCGACCTCTACGCGCCGGAAGATATTCAATCTTTAATTGAATCGAGCAATAAAGAGAAAGGGAACAAATACGGCGGTCCTTGGCGGCAAAAAAGGAAAAACGGTACTTCAATAATTGTTGAAATAGGAAAAGTTAATATCGAATTCGAAGGCAGGCGTGCCCATATGTCCGTTATTCACGATTTGACTTACAAAATTGAAATGCAGAAGAAACTTCAGCTTTACAAGGCTTCCTTCGATAATGCCAGCGATGCTATTCTTATTACGGATACCACGGGATTTATTAAATACTCTAACGATAATTTTACAAAAAATTTCGGTTACGCAAAGCCGGATGTTGACCAAAGCTCGTTTTTAAGTTTAGTGGCGGATGATGATAGAGGGAAAATCAACAAAGCCGTTTTTCAATCTTCCGTGCCGGATGTAAAAAACGTAGAAATTTCCGTAAAAAAATCGGGCGGAGAAACCGTACTTGTTAGAATTATTACCGCCCCCATTTTTGATTTTGAAGATAAAGTCGAAAGATACGTGCTTATAATTAAAACCGACACGGATTTCGGTCTTAGCGGTTCAAAAGTTACGGAAGTAAAAGGCAAAGGAATAGACAGCGAGTTCCTTTCGAACCTTTTCCACGAATTACTTACTCCGTTGAATGTAATTATTGGCTTTGCACAAGAATTATCGGAGAGCATTGACCGCCCGAACGAAGAACAGCGGGAAGCCGTTCAAATAATAAAAGAAAACCAGAAAGTTTTAATGCAAACAATGGACACGGCAGTTGAGTATTCCCACTTGGAGCAGAATATTATTGAGCTTACACCAACTGAAATTTCTTTTGTCGATTTATTGGAACAGTTGGAAAACTCAACTAAAAAAATCTCCGATTCTAACGAGGTGAGTTTGCATTACGGTAAAATTTCTTCTTCGTTGAAATTTACAACCGACAGACAAAAGTTTTTGACTTTTATTGTTCAGATTTTGCACTTTGCAATCATTATGACGAAAGAGAGCGAGGTTTACCTTTCGGCTAACTTTACGGATGACGATAAATTTTACGTTGGAATTAGAGACACAAAGAGGAAAATCAGCAGTGACTTGCTAAATAATTTAACCGCTGTATTTACAGATGATGAAAATAATATTCGTCGTAATTTCGGGCTTTCGAGATTTACCGTACGGTTGGTTAAAAAACTTCTTAATATTCTCAATGCCGAATACAAGCCCCTTCCTTCGGAGTCTTCGCCGACCGAATTTGCTCTTATCTTCCCTCTTGAATTAAAAGTTGAAGCGCAAGAAGAAGAAAAGTCCGAAACCGAAGCTGTTGAAGAGGAGAAAGTCGAAACTGTAGAATCTCCCAAAGAACCGGAACCGGTTAAGGAAAAGCCTCATCCGACGGTTAATAAAAAGATTGACCTTTCACAGCTTTCATGCATTTATGTGGAAGACCAAATAGATTCGCAAATTCTTTTTAGAGTGCAAATGAAAGAGCTTCGCTCCATTGAATTTGCTACCAGCTTGGAAAAAGCTCTTCCTATTCTAAAAAGCAAACAGTTCGATTTTATTTTAATGGATATTAATCTCCAAGGCGAATATAACGGTTTGGATGCTCTTAAAATTATTAAACAGATGCCAGGTTACGCAGACGTGCCGATAATTGCCGTTACGGCTTACGTTGTACCCGGCGCAGCGGAAAAATTTATTCAAGCCGGTTTCAGCGGATTTATTACCAAACCTCTTTTGAGAGATAAAATAATCGAGGCTCTTGAGAAAGTCTTTGCGTGAATTACCACGAAAATTTCTTGCACTTTTTTTTGCATTGTTTTTCAA
>WFQV01000403.1 GCA_015486905.1 Melioribacteraceae bacterium
GTAACAAACCGCTCAAGAGGAAAAGACAAGCTAATTTTTTTTGCCACCAAATTTAAACTTGTACCTTCAGAACAGTTATTTGCCGGTCGGTTTTTTAAAGAGTAAAAAAAATTGCCAATCTTTTTCTTTCAAATGATTATTAATTTCAATATAATGTAAACAAAAGATTTTAATATTTTTGCGGGGTCATAAAAATCTTTATCTGCTTCTTTAAAAAACCGAACTGATAATCTCTATTAGCGGCAAAACTTGAAAGGGGAAGTAATATAAACGGTTAGACAGCATTGCCGCAATTTCAAGAAAATCTTTAATAAGAACACTCAAGGGAGGAAAGGTGTAAAATACGCCAAAATAAAATGAGACTACCAAAAATAATTCAAGGGGGAATGGGGGTTGCTATTTCGGATTGGAAACTTGCAAAAGCTGTTTCGAAAACGGGTGAGTTGGGGGTCGTTTCGGGTACGGGAATAGCCCACGTAATGATTTCAAGATTAGCCGAGGGAGACGAAGGGGGGTACATTAGAAAGGCGATGAGCCTTTTCCCTTTCCAGGATTCGGTTAAGCGAATTTTGGACAAATATTTTGTTCCGGCTTCCGGCAAAAATAAAACGGCTTACAAACGTCCTCCTTTTTGGACTTTAACTCCTCCGAAAGAATTAACCGAATTGACGGTTGTAAGCAATTTTGTTGAAGTTTCCCTTGCCAAGGAAGGGCATAATAATGAGGTTGGAATAAATTTGTTGGAGAAAATTCAACTCCCAACTTTAGCCTCCCTTTACGGTGCCATTCTTGCAGGCGTTGCTTATGTGATTATAGGAGCCGGCATACCGAGGCAAGTTCCCGGAATTTTGGATAAATTAGCAAGGAACGAGAAAGCATGCTACAAAATAGAAGTTTACAATGCCTTATCTACTGAGAATTACAGAATTCGCTTCGACCCTAAGGAAATCTTTCCCGAAGCTAAAAAACTTAATGAATTGAAACGCCCGTATTTTCTCCCGATTATTTCATCCAACATACTCGCCAAAGCTCTTTTGCGAAATGCCACCGGCAGCATCGATGGCTTTGTTATTGAGTATCCCGTGGCAGGCGGGCACAACGCCCCTCCGCGGAGGACAGCAAAAGGGGTAAAAAATACGGAAATAATCTACGGTGAGAAAGACAAGATTGATTTGAACAAAATCAAAGAATTAGGCAAACCTTTTTGGCTTGCAGGCGGTTACGATTCCCCGGAGAAACTCAACCGTGCATTGGAATTGGGAGCGGTAGGAATTCAAGTGGGAAGTTTGTTTGCACTTTCCAAAGAATCGGGGATGGAAAAAACCCTTAAACAAAAAATAATTGACGAGAGTCTCACACACAAACTTGAAGTAAAAACCGACAATGTCGCTTCTCCAACCGGTTACCCGTTTAAAGTATTGCAATTAAAGGAGACAATGTCAAACCCTCGAGTTTATGCGGAACGCGAAAGAATATGTGATATGGGCTACCTGCGCCAGGCATTTAAAAAAGAAGACGGCACGCTGGGCTTCCGCTGCCCCGCGGAACCGATTGCTCAATATGTTGTCAAAGGGGGGAGACCGGAAGAAACCAAGGACCGCCGATGCCTGTGCAATAATTTAATGGCTACTGCAGGTTTTCCACAAATTAGAAGTAACGGAAATATTGAAAAACCTATTGTTACAACAGGAGACGGAATTAATAATATTGTAAAATTTGTTACCCCTGAGAAAAAATCTTATTCTGCCAAAGATGTAATAGAATATTTGAAAGGCAAAAAGTTTAAACTAAATGATTTGGGGGAATTTACTTAACTCCAAAGCTGTTATTAAAACAAAAGCCCGTTCACATTGGAACGGGCTTGACTTTATTCCGGGATTGCTTTGGGGAGTGAGGGGAATAATGTCTAATTTAATTCATCGAGCAAATCTTCAATTCTATCTTTACTTAATTCGTCCTTAGTTAAAAAGGATTGAAGCAGTACGTCAACTTGTTGGATAATTTGCTTCTTCCGATATTTAGGTGCGTAAATTGAGCCGTCCAACATATAAAGCCTGTGCGACTTTTCATCGTAGAAGGTGTAATTAACAAACGGTCCGCCCATACTTTGGTCCGTCATTCGCCACAAGCCTTGTGTCATCAGAGCGTAACGCCCTTTAAAATTCACAGGTGTTGTTGTCAGATAGTTGTCGGCTATTTCAACATAGCTGGTATCATCGGAAGCCCGGTAATATTTTTTTGTTATTCTATTTCGTAATGCGTAAACCGAATCCTTATTCAAATAAATTGGGCTTGCGTTGTTAATCCACTTGACGAAAATCCAACGTTCAACATTTGTATTGGGTGCTCTCCGCAGCCAAACAAAATTATTTGCGGAATCATCTTTGGCGAGCAGGAAGTCGGTTTGGACGTAAATAATCCATCCGTATTTTTTCAGCAGTTTCGCTTCGGTTTTTTTCTTCTCGTAAATCCTTGCGTAAAGTTTTTGGTAAAGTCTTTGATTTGAAATTTTCTGAAAATATTTCACAAGATTATCGTGGTCATATAAAATATCTTTCTTTAGTTTTTCCAAGGTCGGAGCCGTTAAAATCATCACCAATTGATTTTTTGCCCACAGGTCGTATTTGTTTATGACGTGAACGGAATCTTCCATTACAAGTTTTGTAACGTTTGAATCCAGAATGCTTTTGAGAAATTTGGACGTTTCGCTGTTACTGTTTAAGGGTGCGATAATGATTATATTCTTTCGGTCTTGAAATTCTCCGAGAGAAGAAATATTCTTTCTTGTGAGTTTAAAAAGTTTTTCCGGTTGAGGTGTGTAAATAATTTTAGCAAAAACATCGAGGAGAGTCCCTTCAAGATTGTAATATTCTGTGGAGTCGGCAAAGACAAATATTTGGTCTTCAAGCCCTATGGCCGGTCTTTTAGTATTACACGAAGCGAGGAGGATTCCTATTAAAGCAATACTCAAAAACGTCACTACTTTTTTCATATCTCACCTATTTTTTAATTGCGGGAATTATACAGAAGGAAAGGCGGGCTTGTTTCCATTAAATCGGTACGTTTGGTAAAATCAGGCTTAAATTCGGAAAGAACCAAAGGTAAAGTCCCCACAAAACAAATCCCACGGTTAAAGGAATTACCAAATTGTCATCAGCCCACCCGTAAGAAATGTTTTCTCCTATTGCGCCTAAGGCAACAGCAACGATAGCAATTAAATATTCTCCCGGTAAACAGAGTACCTTTGGAGTAAAAAATATTGCAATGCTGCCGAAGACGAAAAATGCAAGTGTACCTTCCAAACTTTTAGCAAGGAATTTGTGCCTGCCGAAACGTCTGCCGATAAGCGCAGCGGAGATATCCCCCACAATAAGAACAGTAAAAGCCGTGATGAAAAGAATTTTTGGAAAAAGCAACACACAAATGAAAGCGGAAATAAAGACATAGGAAGCACCGTTCAGATTCTTCTTCTTTTTGTCCACCTCGTGCTTGCGTAGCAAAAAGCCGAACCAAGTGTAAAACCAGCCTGCTAAAGAAGGGAACACGTAGCGCCCCAAATCGATGGCAATGGAGAGAAGGGTTAGAGGGAGCAGAATATCAAGAGCCAGCTTCCTTGGAATGTAATAATAAATAATAGGAATTGAGAGAGAACAAAGGTGAATCCCCTTCCTAATCACTTCCTTTTTGTAATCAATAGTAGCGCTGTCGGTATTATTCATCGGTACTCTCTTTATTCCCGTCCGTTTCTTTCGTAATTTGTTTTCCTCTTTCTTCCAATAATTTCTTAACGTGTTCCGGTATTTCCTCTTTCTCGGCAGAAGGATTCTTTTTGTCGTTAATTCCATTATTGTGAACAACAGGCGGAAGTTTCTCACCGTGAATTATCTTGTCTATTTCCGCACCGTCTAAAATTTCTCTTTCAAGTAGTTCCGCGGAAAGTTTATGGAGCAAATCAATATTATCTTTTAATATCGTCATCGCTTCATCCATAGCCTTGGAAACAATATTTTTAATCTCGGTGTCTATTTTTTGAGCGGTCATTTCGCTGTAGTTTTGCTTCTTCGTGATTTCACGCCCGAGGAAAATTTCCTCTTCATTTTTACCGTAGGAAAGAGGACCGAGCTCATCGCTCATTCCCCATTCACAAACCATCTTGCGGGCGAGTTCCGTTGCTCTCTCGATGTCGTTCCCTGCACCGGTAGTAAGTTTGTTGAAAATAATCAACTCAGCCGCTCTACCACCAAGCAAAGTAGTAATTTGGGTTGTAATATATTCTCTTGAATATGTGTGCTTTTCGTCCATCGGCAAATAGTGTGTAATTCCAAGTGCTCTCCCGCGTGGAATAATGGTAACTTTATGAACCGGGTCGGATTCGGGAAGCATCTTAGCCACAAGGACGTGACCGATTTCATGGTAAGCAGTTGTTTTCTTTTCTTCTTCCGAGATAATCATACTCTTACGTTCAATTCCCATCATCACTTTGTCTTTTGCTTCCTCGAAGTCGTCCATTGTTACCTTGTCCTTGTTCCGCCTAGCGGCTAAAAGTGCCGCTTCGTTAACGAGATTTGCCAGTTCGGCGCCTGCGAGTCCCGGTGTCCCTTTTGCTAATGTTTTTAAATCCACATCTTTATCGAGAGGGATTTTTCTTGTGTGAACTTTAAGTATTCCTTCCCTGCCGTTTACGTCGGGACGGTCAACAACTATTTGTCTGTCAAATCTGCCAGGACGCAGCAGTGCAGGATCGAGTACGTCGGGACGGTTAGTTGCTGCAATAATAATAACACTGCTATTCTGTTCGAAACCGTCCATTTCAACCAATAAAGCGTTTAGAGTTTGTTCGCGCTCGTCATGTCCGCCGCCAAGCCCCGCACCGCGGTGGCGTCCAACGGCGTCAATTTCATCAATGAAGATAATGCAAGGAGCATTTTTCTTCCCTTGTTCAAAAAGGTCGCGAACGCGGCTAGCACCTACCCCGACAAACATTTCTACGAAGTCGGCACCGCTAATTGTAAAGAACGGTACGCCTGCTTCCCCGGCGACGGCTCTTGCCAACAAGGTTTTTCCGGTTCCGGGAGGGCCTAGGAGCAAAACGCCTCTCGGAATTTTACCGCCTAATTTTTGAAATTTCATCGGTTCTTTTAGGAACTCGATTATTTCTTCCAATTCTTGTTTTGCCTCGTCTGCGCCGGCAACATCACGGAAAGTTACTTTCATTTGGCTTTCGGAGAACATCTTTGCACGGCTCTTACCGAAATTAAAAATTCCTTTGCTTCCGGCGGCACCGCCTTGCATTCTTCGCATAAACAAAATCCAAACACCGATGATTAAAATCCACGGAAGCAGAGTAACCAAAATCGTTTCCCATTCGTTGGATTCTTTCACAAATGTGTATTTTACGTTTTCCTTTTGCCAGCTTTTTACTTCGTCGTGAATAATGGGTTCTACAAGAGTAACTGAAATCTTATCGACGTAAACATCTTTAATCAATTCTTTTTTGGCTAATTTCCCTTCGAACTTGTAATCGTTAACATCTGTTTTAATAACCTTTGCTTCAACAATTTGCCCTGCGTCGAGTAATTTTTTGTAAGTGTCGTAGTCCACTTCCATTGCGCCTGCGGTATCCGAACGCCAGAATTGCATTAAGATTACCGCAGCAATAATTACCAAGCCCCAACTGAAAACCGTTTTAATAATCTTTCCCCAATCGAAATCGCCGCCCGGTTTATTAGGACCGTTGTCCTTTAAGAAATTGTTTTTCTTATCATTCTTAAAAGGTTCTTTCCCTTCTTCATTAAACATTTTGTTTTTGAAGTTTATCATTTTAATTATTTCTCTCCTTCTTCATTTAACGCGTAGATTGAACGTAAATTTCTGTACTTTTGAGCGTAGTCCAATCCGTAACCAATAACAAATTTATTTGGTATTTTAAATCCAATATAGTCAATTTTGACATCATATTTAACAGCCTTCTCCTTGTAAAGTAAGGAGACTACCTTCAAGCTTGCGGGATTGTAATTGGTCATTAAATTTTCGATATATTTGATTGAAAGTCCCGAATCGACGATATCTTCAACAATAACAACGTGGCGGTCGTTAATGTCGGCATTCAGTTCCTTTAAGAGCTTAACTTTCCCGGAAGAAATCTTTTCGTCGCCGTAACTTGAAAGTTTAAAAAAATCTATTTCACAATTTAATTGAATATTTCGAATTAAGTCGGATAAAAATAAAAACGCACCGTTCAAAATTCCGATAAAAATTGGAAATTTACCCCTGTATTCCGTCGTAAGCAATTTTCCTAATTCCACAATTCGTTTTTGAATTTTCTCCTCGCTGAGGAAAGGGACAAACTTTTCGTTGCCCACCATTAAAAATTCTTGTGCCGTTGTTTTTAATTCAGACATAATTTTAACACCCTTTCGGTCTTTTCTTTGATTTTAAATCTCTCGTCGATTCTTAAACCGACAAGCCAAACAATTTTGCCTCCGTTAAGCAGTACCAAATATTTTTTCCTTTTATGGGTTGGGACTTTCGCGTCGGTTAAAAAGTCAGAGATTTTCTTTTTTCCTTTCATGCCCAGGGGAAAGAAATAGTCCCCGGCTGCCCATCTGCGTAATGTAAAAACGTCCTCCACGCCGTCACTGTCAATAAATTCGGCATTCCCGTCGGTTTTAAATTCGCTGCGTTTTGGTTTTTCCGCCGGAATAATTTCAATCGTTCCCAACAAAGTTTTAATTTTTTCTCCGATTTTAATTTTTTGCTCTTTATCACCCTCTGCGGATTTTGTAAAAACAATTACGTCCCTTTCTCGGAAGGCTTTAACATCTTGAGGGAAGTAAAGCATTTTGCCGGTTTGGGTGTGAACCAACTCTTTTAACTCAATTAAATTGCGAAAGGTTGCTTCCAAGTTAAACACTTCTCTCAAGCCTTTTTTTACAATTTCGTAAAAAGAGCCGATGCCAAATGAGTCAATAAAATCAATAGGAATCGTAATAGTATCATTTCCATTTTTAACGAACCGGGTGTAAAAATATTCGGTCGCTTTTTTAAGAAAATCCGTTTGGTTTGCTGCTGCAAGCGAAGATTTTAAAATTGAGTTTTCCAATCCAGGATTTAAATTGTTTTTTAACAAGGGAATAATTTCGTTTCTAATAAAATTCCGCTGAAAATCATTCTTAAGATTTGTCGAATCCGTACGATAATTCAAACCTTCTTCATTTAAATAGTTGAGAATTTCTTCCCTCGTAAGTCCTAAAAGCGGGCGAATGATATTTCCCCTTCGTACCGGTATGCCGGCAACGGATGTAAGGCTTTTACCCTTAAAAACATTGAGCAAAACCGTCTCCGCGTTGTCGTTTGCATTGTGTCCCGTAGCAATTAGCGCTGCACCGACGTTAAGCGCCGTTTCTTTTAATTTAGCGTAACGCAATTCCCTCGCTGCCTCTTCAATTGAGATTCCTTTTCCTTTCGAAAATTCGGTTACGTTTATGCTTTCGCGGAAGAAAGGGATTTCCCGCTCACGACAGAATTCTTCACAGAAGTCACCGTCGGCTTTGCTTTCAGCACCTCGTAAATTGTGTTCAACGTAAATCGCCGAGACGGAAATCGAAAAAAGTTGACGGTTTTTATCCAGAAAATCGAGCAGGCAAAGTGAATCCGGTCCGCCGCTGAAGGCAGCGAGGATAGAATCGCCCTTCCTGATTAAGCCGAAATCATTTACAAATTCAATTATTTTATTTGTAATTTTTGAGGGCATTAATTGAATTACTCCACTTCAAGAATCTCAAATTGAATTACACCCGCGGGGACTTGCGCATTGACAACACTGCCTTTTTTATTGCCCATAAGAGCTTTGCCAACGGGCGAGGTAACGGAAATTTTCCCTTGCGTCAAATCCGCTTCTTCCGGTGAAACAAGTGTGTATTTGAACGTCTTACCGTTCCCCAAATGTTTAACCGTAACGGTGGAAAGAATCGCTACTTCGTCTTTCGGGAGTTTTGATTTGTCGATTACCCTTGCTCTGGCAAGGAGTTCTTCCAATTGACTTATTTTAAGCTCCAACAGTCCTTGAGCATCTTTTGCCGCATCATATTCGGCGTTTTCCGAGAGATCTCCGTAGGAGCGTGCCTCGGCAATTCGTGCAGCCATTTCTTTCCTGCCTCTGGTTTTTAAGTCTTTTAACTCCTTCTCTATTTCAATCAGGCGTTCTCTTGTAAGATAAACAAAATTTGTCACGGGCATTTACTCCTAACTTTTTTGGTTAATTTAAAAGAAAATGCCACCGCTTCCGCAGTGGCATACTCAAAAATAATTAAAAAATGTTTCCTTTTCAAGAATTTTTTTAAGAATTATTAAAAATTTGATAATTTCAGTTTTGTGTAGGCAAAAGTTTAAATCTGGTGGCAATATTTTTTCCCCTTAGAATGGTATTAACACACGCATAATTGAACTGCTTTCGCAGTTCTTCTTTTAAGCGTTGTTCTTTTCTGCAGGTTTCGCCCGCAGTTATTGAAATTTAAGCGCTTCGCGCTTTTTTGGACGATATATCTATTTGAATAATTTCAATAAAAATAAACTGCGAAGCAGTTAAATTCCTAATAACCCCGAATGAAATTCGGAGAAAAAGGATAAAACAAGAATAAGCAACTGCGTTAGCAGTTGAATTTATTCCTTCCATTTTAATGTGGCTTTGTGGTTAAATATTTTGTCTTGAAATATTTACTATTTTTTTGCCACCGATTTTAAACCTGTACCCATAAATTTAAATTAGGTGGCAAGAATAAAAAAAAATTATAAACGAGAGATAAGAAATGGTTAAATGTGAAACGTATTAAGCTATACGTAAAATGTTATTTTTATTATTAGTTGAAAGTTAAAATGGAAAGTGGAGAATTAAATACTTCGATACATTTGGCATCGTTTTTTATTTCCCTTTATTTCGGGGTCGGGGGGCATTTTACTGACCATATCCCAGAAAGAACCCCAAAGGGGTTCAATGTAGATAGAACAGAGATTCAAAAAAGGAAACAGAACCCTGAAGGGGTTCAAGTTAATGTTTCTCACTTTGGCGGGAGTAACATTTCATTAACCACGGGTTTCAACATGTGGGTGTTGCGAACAAAACATTTAAAGGAAAAAATACGTAACCTGTTTACAGGTTTTAAGGTAGATTACTTTTATAGGGTGGAAAACCAGTGAACTGGTTTGGCATATACGAGGTTTGTTGTACATCCCCACGGGTAAATCCGTGGGTTAATGGGATTTTAAATTCCGTGTGTCCTGCAATTTGTGGGACAAAGCAATCTATGATACAAAAATCCAATATGTCGCGACGAAGCTCCCGCAAATGCAAGGGAAGTCGGACATGTCGCGCCGAATCCTGACTTGTCGGGAGAAAGCGGATTTCTTGTTTCTTCTTTCTTATTTTATCATTTTTTGCCACAGATTTTAAACATGTACCGTTGTTGAATAGTTGATAATTTTTAAATTATTTATTATATTTTTTTTAATTAAAATGAGTTAATTCCAATAATTTGAATTTTCTCGTTTTCGATTTTTACTTTTTAGAGTGCACAATAATAATTTGGA
>WFQV01000404.1 GCA_015486905.1 Melioribacteraceae bacterium
ATTATAAACTAAGAGATATCTCCCCCCGATAAATCGGGGGTCGATATGACAGAAAAAGTAAATTGTCATTTCGACCCCGCCTTGGCGGGGGAGAAATCTCATCTATTCAGGAATAAAAATATAAACAAATGAAAAGTTTTCTCAACAGAATAAAAAAAGATGAAGATAATAATTATTGTAGCGGTTTCTGAGAACAATGTAATAGGCAAGGAGGGGAAAATTCCCTGGCATTCCGGAGCCGAGTTGAAACATTTCAAAGAGACGACAATGGGAAACCCAATAATAATGGGACGAAAAACGTTCGAGAGCATCGGTAAAGTTTTACCTGGAAGGTTAAACATCGTTCTTACCGGCAAAGCGGAGGAGTTTAAAAATTTTGAAGATTTAATAATTGCCTCAAGTTTAGACGAAGCATTGAATATTTGCCGGGAACAAAATCAAGAAAAAGTTTTTATTATCGGTGGCGCTTCCGTTTACGAAGAAGCGTTAAATTTTGCAGATGAAATTATTTTAACAAGGATGAAATTGAAAGTAGATGGAGACACTTACTTCCCACACATTAATTTTGAGGAATGGTCATTGAAAAAGAAAGAAGAGAGAGAAGAATTTAATATTGAAGTTTACGAGAGAAGAAAACAATGAATAAAAAAATAAAAATATTACCGAACTACGTTGCAAACAAAATTGCGGCGGGGGAAGTCGTACAGCGCCCCGCTTCAGTGGTTAAAGAATTAATGGAAAATTCACTCGACGCCTCGGCGAAAAACATTGAAGTCTTTATTAAAAGAGCCGGCAAGGTTTTAATTCAAGTAAGTGATGACGGCGAAGGGATGAGTGAAGAAGACGCCCTCCTTTCCGTAAGACGCCACGCAACGAGTAAAATCAGCAACATTGAAGACCTTACCAACATTCACTCCTACGGTTTCCGCGGGGAAGCGCTCAGCTCCATTGCCTCGGTAAGTGTTTTTGAATTGAGAACCGAACGCTACGAAGATGAAATAGGAACGTTAATCAGAATTGACGAGGAAGGGCAGCTTAAAACCGAAAAAGGTTCTTTCCCTAAGGGGACTTCCGTTGCGGTAAAAAATCTCTTCTTTAACACCCCTGCCCGCAGACATTTTTTGAAAAGCAACGCGACGGAATTAAAACACATCGTTGACGTTTTTAAAAAGGAAGCGTTAGCACATCCGGAAATTTCCTTCAAACTTTTCAGCGACGATGATTTATTCTTCGATTTTAAAGCCGGTACAATCCAAGAAAGGATGAGCTCCGTTTTCGCTGAAAATATTAACGACGGACTACTTGAAGCTCACGAGAAGACTGATTTTATTAACCTTTCCGGCTTTGTGGCAAAACCGTCTTATTTGTCGAGAGCGAAGGGTGAACAATATTTGTTCGTTAACAAAAGATTCGTAATCAGCAGAACGATTAACCATGCGGTTTTTACCGCTTACGAAAATATTTTGGAGAAGGGTGATTATCCTTTCTTCGTTTTATTTTTAGAAATTGACCCGGCAAAGGTTGACGTAAATGTCCACCCTTCAAAACTTGAGATTAAGTTCGACGACGAAAGCTCAATCTACTCGTTCGTTAACGCCGTGGTGAAAAAAACAATAGGCAGTTACGATTTAGTACCCTCAATGACCTTCGACGATGAAACGCCGGATAGGGAAAGGCTGAGATTTAATAAATTCAACAAAATTGAGAAAGAAGATTTTAGCGACAGACCCTCTTTCATTAAAAACAAAAAGGAAGCGGAAACCCCTGCTTTTTCCGACGAAGAAATAGACGTGCTGTTCGGTTCGATTAACCAAGAAATTAAAAGCGTCCGACCGGGAAGCGACGATGCGCACCCGTTCGAAAAGACACAAAAAACGGAGATTTACCATTCCGCTTCGGAGGAAGAAGATTCCCACGTCGGTTCGGCTTCCAGCTTTATTGTTTCACTGCACAACAAATACATCCTTGCCCAAATTAAAACCGGTTTGATGATTATCGACCAACACGTGGCGCATGAAAGAATTCTCTACGAGAAAGCGTTGAAATCTTTAAAAGCCGATATGCCCTTTGCACAGCAGCTGCTGTTTCCTCAAAATGTTAAATTAGACCCTGCGGATTACGAACTTCTTCAAGAGTTAATTCCCCATTTGAACCGACTCGGATTTGAAATTAAATTCAAAAAAAATTTCGGTATTCAAATTACCGGCGTGCCCTCCGAAGTAAAAGTCGGAACGGAAGTTCAAAATTTGAACGAAATTTTAGACGAGTACAGAAAGAACGAAAGAGAAAAAGATTTGGACATTGTTCACAATATTGCGGCATCTTATTCTTGCAAGACGGCAATCAAAGCGGGAGATAAACTAACCGAATCCGAGATGCGGATTTTGGTGGACCAGCTCTTTGCCACATCAATGCCTTACGTATGCCCCCACGGCCGCCCTATTGTGATTAAAATTCCGCTGAAGGAATTCGACAGAAGATTCGGCAGAACATCATAATGCGGTAAACCGCAATTAAGAATTAAAAATTAAGAACCTACCTGCCGGCAGGCTAAGAATTATGATTCGTACTTAAAGCTTGGAGAATATTAAAAACTTTCGCTAATTTTTTCAAATGGAAATTCAGGAAGGTTTTTCTTTAATTTCCCGACAAAAAAATCAAGGATTTAGGTTGTAATAATATAAGCGTACAATGAAAAAAATTTGTAAATTTGAAAGAAAGACTTAAAGTCAAATGTGGAGTTGAAAATGGAAGACAAAAATTTTAAAGAAGCAAAGGAAAAGTACTTCGAAAAAGCAACAAACGCCCCTACCACCGGGATGAAATTCACTTCCGTATCCGGTGAGGATGTTAAAGTTCTTTACACTCCCGAGGATACTGAAGAAACGGACTATCTACGCGATTTAAACTTCCCGGGCGAATATCCTTTTACGAGAGGAATTCACGCAAACGGCTACAGAGGCAGAATTTGGACTATGCGACAATTCGCAGGTTTCGGTACGCCTGAAGACACAAACAAACGATTCAAATACCTTTTGGCTAACGGTCAAACAGGACTTTCCGTGGCTTTCGATTTGCCCACTTTAATGGGAAGGGATTCAGACGACGAAATGAGCAACGGCGAAGTGGGAATTTGCGGCGTAGCAATTTCTTCACTTGAGGACATGGAAACACTCTTTGAGGGAATTCCGCTAGAGAAGGTTTCAACGTCGATGACAATTAATTCGCCTGCGGCAATGCTTTACGCCTTCTACCTTGCAGTTGCTAAAAAGCAAGGCGTCAGCTTCGACAAACTTCGCGGAACCTTGCAGAACGACATACTTAAAGAATACATTGCACAGAAAGAATTTATTTACCCGCCGACGCCTTCAATGCGGATTATTACCGATATGATTGAGTTCTCTACAAATGAAGTTCCGCAATTCAATCCTATTTCGGTCAGCGGTTACCACATTCGCGAAGCAGGTTCAACCGCAGCACAGGAATTAGCTTACACATTAGCGGATGGATTCGCTTACATCGAAAGCTGTTTGGACAGAGGAATGGACATCGACAGTTTCGCTCCGAGGATTTCTTTCTTCTTTAATTCCCATCTCGACTTTTTCGAAGAGATTGCCAAGTTCCGTGCGGCACGCAGAATTTACGCAAAGAGAATGAAAGAACGTTACGGGGCTAAGAATCCCAGAAGCTGGTGGCTGCGTTTCCACACACAAACCGCGGGCTGCACTTTGACAGCCCAGCAGCCGGAGAACAACATCATCCGCACGGCTTACCAAGCCTTAGCTGCAGTACTTGGCGGTACGCAATCCTTACACACAAATTCAATGGATGAGACCCTTGCACTTCCGAGTGAAAAGGCGGTAAAGATTGCCTTACGCACACAGCAAATTTTAGCTTACGAAACGGGAGTAATTAATACCATTGATCCGCTCGGCGGAAGTTACTATGTCGAGTCCCTCACAAACAAGATGGAAGAAATGGCAAACAATATCTTCGACGAAATAGATTCTCTCGGCGGTGTAATTCCGGCAATAGAAGCAGGATATTTTCAAAAGGAAATTGCCGATTCGGCTTACCGTTACCAGCAAGAGCTCGAGAAGAAAGAAAAATTTGTTGTCGGCGTTAATGAATTCGTGGAAGAGGATGAGAAAATCGAAATTCCAATTTTGCAAGTCCCGCCGGAGGTTGAACAAAAACAAGTTGAAAGGCTACGGGTTCTACGAATCAGGCGGAACAGTGCCAAAGCGGAGGAAAGCCTTAAAAAAATTAAGGATGCGGCAATTCACGATAAGAATTTAATGCCTCCCTTAATAGAAGCCGCAGAGAATTACGTAACCCTTGGCGAGATGGTTAACGTGCTTAAGGAAGTGTTCGGCGTTTATGAGGAGTCGGTAGTATTCTGATGAAATTCATGGAGTACGTAAAATTATTCAGAGTTACACAGTGGGTTAAGAACCTTTTTATTTTTGTGCCTCTGATTTTTTCAAAGAATCTCTTCGGCTTACATCTTTTCGGCCAGGTTCTTTATGCTTTTTTTGTGTTCTCTTTAACGGCAAGCTCAGTTTACATTCTTAATGACATTGTAGATCTCAAGAAAGACAGAGAACATCCGAAGAAAAAAAATCGCCCGCTCGCTTCGGGCAAAGTAAGCCCGAACTCTGCCTTCATTCTTTTTATTTTGCTAGTTGCAATAGTGACGGTAATAGCATTTAATCTCCCCTTCTTGTTTCAAATTGCTCTTGCCTCTTATTTTTTAATTAATGTTGCTTACACTTTCGGATTAAAAAAAATTGTCATTCTGGATTTATTTTGCATTGCGAGCGGATTTATTCTGCGTGTGCTTGCCGGGGCTTTCGTGATTGACATTTACATTTCTAAGTGGTTGATTTTGACAACGATTTTTATTTCTTTGTTTTTAGCCGTGATGAAAAGACGCTCGGAAATTGTTAACGTTGAAAACAATTCCCTTACAAGAAAAGTTTTAGAAGATTACACCTTTGAATTTATTGATCAGATTGCGGGTATTACTGCGGCGGGCGTTATTATCTGCTACGCTCTTTACACCGTCTCCAACAGAACGATTTCTTATTTCCACACGGAACGACTTGTTTACACAACGCTGTTTGTAATCTTCGGAATTTTCCGTTACATGTTCCTCGTTTACCGGAAAGATTTCGGGGAGAACATTATCGAAACGTTAATTAAAGATTATTGGTCGATAGCCAACATTATTCTTTATGTTGTGACGATAGTGTGGATTATTTATTAAATTAAAATTTTGGCGCGATTTCCCCCGCCGTTGGCGGGGCAGGTTCATGCATTTGGATAGGTAATAAAAAATTGTGACAAAACTCCGGAGGAAAATAAAAAAAATGAAAAAAATATTATTCTTTGTAGCAATAGGAATTTTAATTCTTTCTTGTTCGGAGAACAAAGAAGTAGAGAAATCGAAAATTAAATTTCAAAATATTTTCCTACAGCAGGTGAATCTTAATTTGGATGAAATCCACTGCTGGTTAAACACAATGCCAGGCGG
>WFQV01000405.1 GCA_015486905.1 Melioribacteraceae bacterium
GTAAAAGGTTACAACGCCAATACGGTTTCGGCTTATTCGAACATGGCAAGTATTACGCTGGTAGGCGTTGAAAACAAAAGTGTAATTCCTTCCGAATTCAAAGTGTTCCAGAATTACCCCAACCCGTTTGGGAATACAATCGGTTCGTCAAATTCTTCGACGTTGATTAAATATTCTTTACCGGAAAACAGTTCCGTGAGCATTTCAGTTTACAACCTTTTGGGAGAAAATATTGCTACCTTGTTAAGAACGCAACAAGGTGCAGGTTACCACCAGATAAGTTGGAACGCTAATGATTTCCCAAGCGGTGTTTATTTAATCCGTTTCGGTTTTGAATCGAGTGTTACACACAGAACTTTTTACTTCATTAAGAAGGCAATTCTTTTAAAATAATTTTTACCGAAAAGCCCGTTCCGATGAGCGGGCTTTTTTATTATTAGTCTAACCTTCTCGGAATCTCGAAATATTAACTCCAAAATTGTCATTAAAAAAATAACAGCTCCGCTTTAAAAAGAGTCAGAATATTTTGAGAAATAAGAAATAATTAATAAATTCCTAAAAGGAAAAACAACAATTAAGGAATGGGAGTATTTGCAGAAGACTGAGAAATTTATTTATTCAATGTATTAAATCTTAAATCGGATTTCACCTATTTCCTCTTTTGAAACGTTGAGTTTTCCAAATTTTGCATTAGGGATAAATTTGAGCTAAATTAAGATTTTTTAGAGAGGAATCAATGACGGAAGAAAAAAATTACACACAACCGATGTTAAAAGAAAATGCTCTCGAAGGGAAAGTAATTGTAGTAACCGGCGGTGGTACGGGACTCGGGAAAGCAATGAGCAAATATTTTTCCGAGTTGGGTGCAAAGGTTGCAATAGCAAGCCGTAAATTGGAGGTGCTCGAAAAGACAGCGGGTGAAATATCCATCGAAAGCGGGAATGAAGTTCTACCCGTTCAATGCGACGTTAGTAACTATGCAAACGTCGAAAAGATGAAATCCGCTGTAATAGAAAAGTTCGGTAAAATTGACGTGCTGGTAAACAATGCAGCGGGGAATTTTATTAGTCCTACCGAACGCCTTTCCAATCGTGCTTTTGACATTATTGTAAACATTGTTCTCAAAGGCGGTTACAATTGCTCTCTGAGTTTCGGCAAGTACTGGATTGAGTCGAAACGCAGCGGTACTGTTTTGAATATTGTTACAACTTACGCTTGGACCGGCTCCGCCTATGTTGTTCCTTCAGCCGTCTCAAAGGCTGGTATGCTTGCACTTACACGTTCCCTTGCCGTTGAATGGGCAAAATACGGAATCCGTTTCAATGCAATTGCACCGGGACCATTCCCTACCAAAGGAGCTTGGGAAAGATTGCTCCCGGGCGATTTGGTGGAGAAGTTCGACTTCCGTAAGAAAGTTCCCTTGCGCAGAGTTGGTGAGCATCAAGAATTGGCAAATTTAGCCGCTTATCTTGTGTCGGACTATTCCGCCTACATTAACGGCGAAGTGGTAACTATTGACGGCGGTGAATGGCTTCAAGGTGCAGGACAATTTAACCTCCTTGAAATGATTCCGCAGCAGATGTGGGACCAAATCGAGAAAGCTGTTAGAAATGCAAATAAGAAAAATAATGCAAAACAATAATTTGTAAAAATCAAAAACATTAAGGATTTTCAAATGAAGAACTTTAAAATATTAACCTTAACTCTAGCCTTTGTTTTCGGGCTTATTTTAACTTCTTGTTCTACAAAGAAAGAAATAACAGTGCTTTCGGCACCTGCGGGTAAACTTTTTACTCACATTGACAAGAACGGCAAAACCGTTATTCCGAACGGCAGATTTATTACTCCTTTAGGTAAGACGATTACGGTTGCACCGCATCCTTACGGGCTAACACTAAGCCGTGACGGTAAAATAGCCGTGACTGCCAATTCCGGCACAAGACCCCTTTCGATTACAATTATTAAAAATATCAATTCTCAAAACCCGACCGTTTTACAAATTCCTCCTGGTGCAAAAACAAACAAGGGTGTGATCGAGTCCGTATTTATGGGACTTGCCGTCTCGCCAGACGATAAGTACGTTTACGCTTCAGCCGGACAAAAGAACGGGATTTATATTTTCGCCGTTGAAGATGGGAAAAAAGTCGGATTCATCAGTTGTTACGTGCCGGGCGGGAAGTACGACTCCACAGGTTACATCGGCGATTTAACCCTTTCCAGAGACGGTTCTAAAATTTTCGCCGTTGATCAAATTAACTTTCGTGTTGTTATTATTGACGTTAACAAACGCAAGGTAATTAAAAGTGTTGACGTTGGTCGCTATCCATTCGGCATTGCTCTTTCGAAAGACGAAAAAAGAGTTTACGTTGCCAATGTTGGAATGTACCGTTACAGCAGAATCAAAAAGAAAAACGGTAAACCCGGTTTGGGCGAAGGCCTTTCGTTCCCTCCGTTTGCTTACCTTTCAAAAGAAGCGGAGAAAGGAGTTACAATCGATTCTTTCGAAGTGCCAGGACTCGGTAAACCTAACGTTCCGGAATCTTTCTCCGTTTGGGCAATTGACGTCAGCAATTTAAAAAATCCCGAAGTGACAGCTAAAATTAAAACCGGAATTCTCGTTGGTGAAAAAATCGAGGGGATTCCCGCAATTGGCGGTTCAAGCCCGAATTCTTTGGCTTGCACGGAGAAATATGTTTTCGTAAGCAACGGTAACGACGATAACATTACCGTTATTGACGCTCACACGAACAGGAAAGTTAAAGAGATTTATTTAAAGCCGGCGGAAGCCGTCAAACATTTCCGCGGCGTCATTCCTTTCGGTTTGGATGTTTCGCCCGATGGTAAAAGGCTCTACGTTTGTGAATCGGGAATAAATGCCGTGGCGGTAATCGATATCCCGTCGTTAAAGGTCTTAGGACACATTCCCACAGGTTGGTTCCCTGCAAAGGTGAAAGTCTCGCCGGACGGGAGAACGCTTGTAGTTGCAAATGCAAAAGGTTTCGGCAGCGGTCCCAACGGTGGAAAGAATTTCAAAGTCGGACCGGAGGGGACTTACATCGGCAATTTAATGAAGGGAACGGTTGAAATATTAGGCGTTCCGAAGGACGAAGAATTAAAGAAGCTCACCGAGGAAGTTGTTTCCAACAATTTTAAAATTGAAAAACTTACGCCCAAGTTAATTAAAGAGAGAGGAAATAATCCTATTCCCATTTACGGTGGCGAAAGGGTCTCACCAATTAAACATATCGTTTTTATTTCCAAAGAGAACAGAACTTTCGACGAAATTTTCGGGCAGGTTAAAAAAGCAAACGGAGCACCGGAGCTGGCGCGCTACGGTAAGAATGTTACATTTTCGAATAGGGACAAAACCCGAACGGTTAAGAACGCCACTGTAATGCCGAACCATTTGGAACTTGCGAACGAATTTGCAATTGCGGATAATTTCTACGTGGACTCGGATGTTTCGGCAGACGGGCACCGCTGGTTAGCAAACACTTACCCGAACGAATGGGTGGAAACATGCACACCGGCAAGCTACGGACGTAACCGCAGGTTCGATTGGAAATCCAAAGCTCCGGGCGCATTGGCAATGAACGGCGCTGCCGGTGCGGTTTATCCCGAAGATTATAATCAAGCGGGTACACTGTGGGACCATCTCGATAGGAACGGAATCCGTTTTCGAAATTTTGGCTTCGGCGTGATGTTCTCTCCGGCTTTTTACAAAAAACAGTTCAAGTACCAAGGTATTCACCACTTTGCCAATTACCCACTCCCGGCGCCTTTGTTTAAGAACACTTCAAGGACTTACCCGACTTTCAACCTGGGTATTCCGGACCAATTCAGAATTGACCAATTTATTAAAGAATTCAAACAAAGGTGGCTTAACGCTAAAAAAACAATGCCTCCGATGATTACGGTTATTATTCCTAACGACCACGGTGCGGGTGAAAGGCCGAAGGACGGCTACCCATTCCGGGAAAGTTACATGGCAGATAACGACTTGGCTGTGGGTAGAATAATAGAATTCCTCTCACACACAAAATATTGGAAAAGCATGTTGATTCTTATTACGGAAGACGATGCACAAAGCGGTGTTGACCACGTTGACGCTCACCGCAGCGTTTTGATGGTCGTCTCGCCTTATGTTAAAAGGGATTACGTCGGGCATGTGCATTACAGTTTCGGAAGTATTTTTAAAACTTTCTTTAACGTTTTAGGACTTCCTTATTTGAATCAATACGATGCCGGTGCTACCGACCTTTCCGATATGTTTACGGGCAAACCTAATTTCAAACCGTACAATGCATTGCCTGTTGACAAAAGGATTTTCGACCCGCATAAAGCACTTGATCCCTTCGACGAAAATTTTGATTGGAAAGCGGTTAAAAATTCTCCCGAGATGGACGACGTAAAGGAAATGATGAAAGAAAGTGAATCGGACAGACTGGAAGGACGAGTGAAGAAATAAACACAAGATGGAGAGAGAACAGCTAACGATTAACAGTGTCCTGTCCAGTTCATTAATCGAGTAATCGTCAATCGCAAGAGGCGAGAAGCGAGACGTAAGAAGTTAGGGGTCATTCGAGTACTCATCAATTGTATTCCGTTAGTTCTTCGTCTAGAGGTTTAGAGTTTAGAAGTTTAGGTTGCCTTGGATATATTCTCCGTTTGTTGAGAGCTGATTACTTATTCCTTAAGACTTGTCA
>WFQV01000406.1 GCA_015486905.1 Melioribacteraceae bacterium
CCGGAATTTAATCCGCCTTCGGGAGTTAAAAATCTCGGCAGGCCGCTCAGACTTCCGTTAACGCAACGTTCTATCCTTCTCTCGGAAACATTTGCCAGTTCCGACAATGCTATTTTCATAAAGTCAAGAACCAATGCCACAGGCTGACCGTGGAAATTCCCACCCTCGACGTGGTCCCCGTCGTCGGGAAAAATCAAAGGATTGTCAGTAACGGAATTAAGTTCAATACTAATTTGTTTGCAGACAAATCCAATGGCATCCCGCGAAGCGCCGTGAATTTGCGGAATGCAGCGAATTGAATAAGAATCTTGTACACGCGGATCGTTTTTCAAATGTGACTTCCTAATCTCGCTGTTTTTAATTAAACTTAACATATTTTGTGCACTTTCAATTTGTCCCTTGTACGGGCGCAAGCGGTGCAGACGCAAATCGTACGCTTTGTCAGTCCCGCGTAAAGCCTCGTGGGACAAAGCCGCGGCAATGTCGGCAATTTTAATTAACTTCTTGGCGCGAATGCAAATGTAAGAAGCAAATGCCGTCATCATTTGAGTACCGTTAATTAAAGCCAATCCTTCTTTCGCTTTAAGACGGACGGGGCTCAGTTCGTATTTTCTAAGCAATCTGCCGGAAGGTTTAATTTTTTTCTTTTCAAAACCTTCCCAAATATTTTCAAATTTTTGCGCTTCGCCTCTGCCAATCATTGCAAGTGTTAAATGCGCCAAGGGAGCCAAATCCCCGCTGGAGCCCACCGAGCCGCGGGAAGGAATGAAAGGAATAATATTCAAGTTCATCATATTAAGCAACAGCTCAAGTGTTTGTAAGCGAATTCCCGAATGCCCTTTAGCCAAAGCGTTTGCGCGTAGCAGCATCATCGTCTTAATAATAAATGGGGGGAGGGGTTCACCGGCGCCTACGGAATGACTTTTAATTAAATTTTCCTGAAGGGTTTCAATATCGGATGAATTGATTTTAACATTTGCAAACTCGCCGAAGCCTGTGGTTACGCCGTAAATCACTTCATCCTCCGCTGTCCATTTGTCAATCAATTTTCTTCCCCTTGTTACGCTTGCTTTTGCTTCCTCCGAAAGCCCAACTTCGGGATTATCCTTAAGGAAAAACTCAACCTGCTCAAGCGTTAATGATTTGCCGTCGATTATTAATTTTTCTCTTTTCATCTTTCTCTAAAAATTTTCTCGTAATCTTTTTTATTTATTTTAAATTTAATCAAAACTTTTTCATCTCCATAATTTATTTTCAGCACCTCGCCTAACTCGTGAATATCGGAAATTTTTTTCGTTTCTTCAAAAGGTAATTCTTCCTCTTTTACAACATAATTTTGTTCGTAAAACTCTTCGAATTTCTTTAGAAGTTTCTTAACGTTCATTCCTTTCCGTGCCGAAATAATTAAAGAATTTGAAAATTTATTCAGCACGTACTCAATCTTTGCCTTTTCGGTCAGCAAATCGATTTTGTTGAAAATTAAAATCTGCGGTTTCTTTTCGCACTGTAACTCTTTCAATGTATTGTTAACCACCTCGATGTGCTCTTCAAAAAACGGGTGTGAAATGTCAACCACGTGAAGGATTAAATCCGCCTGCCGAACTACATTCAGAGTGCTCTTAAAAGAAGCAATTAAATTGTGCGGCAGTTTACGAATGAAACCGACGGTATCCGAAATTAGCATTATTCTGTTCTTTCGCAAATCCAGAGCGCGGGTTGTGGAATCGAGCGTGGCAAATAATTTATCCTCGGTCTGTACATCCGCATCGGTCAATAAATTCAGTAATGTGGACTTACCTGCGTTCGTGTAGCCGACTAATGCCGCCGTTACAAGCTCCTTTCTTTTAAAGCTTTTCACTAACTGGCGGGATTCAATTTTCTCTAACTTTTCGCGTAATTTCTTAATTCTCGTACGAATAATCCTACGGTCTGTTTCAATCTGTTTTTCGCCGGGACCTTTGGTGCCGATACCGCCGTACTGCTTAGAGAGGTGCGTCCAAGCCCTTGTTAAACGGCTGAGCATATATTCCAATTGCGCCAACTCCACCTGCG
>WFQV01000407.1 GCA_015486905.1 Melioribacteraceae bacterium
AGCGAAACGTCGGTTGCCAATTCGTAATAAGGGTAAATTAATTCATCCGGAATTGAAAGGGTTTTACCATAAATTTCCTTTGGACTTTCGTCAATGCCGATGTAATTGTCGTAGGACTTGCTCATTTTTTCCGTGCCGTCCGTTCCTAAGAGCAGAGGCATTGTGAGAATTATTTGCGGTTCTTGTCCGTATTCTCTTTGAATATCGCGCCCAACAAGCAGGTTGAAAGTTTGGTCAGTACCCCCCAATTCAACATCACTTTTTATTGCAACCGAATCCATTGCCTGTGCCAAGGGGTAAAGCATCTCGTGCATTGAAATTGGAATTCCTGCTTTAAATCTTTTTGTAAAATCATCTCTTTCCAACATTCGTGCAACGGTGTATTTCGACGCTAATTTAATCACATCTTCAAAGGACATTTTCCCAAGCCATTCGGAATTGTAAACGATTTTTGTCCTTTCCCTGTCCAAAATTTTTGAAGCCTGTTCCCAGTATGATTTTGCATTTTCCCGCGCTTCATCGAATGTGAGAGGCGGTCTGGTTTGATTCCTTCCCGACGGGTCGCCAATCATTGCGGTAAAGTCACCTATTATTAAGATTGCCTGATGCCCCAATTCCTGGAATTGACGGAGTTTTCTGAGAACCACCGAATGACCGAGGTGTAAATCCGGCCGTGTCGGGTCACAGCCTAATTTAATATTCAAAGGCTTCCCTTCGCCTCTCGATTTCTTTAATTTTTCTTTTAATTCCTCTTGAGGAATAATGTCCGCAGTGCCGCGTTTAATTATTTTCAATTGTTCTTCTACCGGTAAAAATTCTGCTTTATTCAATTACTTCTCCGGAAATAGTTTTTAAAATTTAATTTTTCTTTGGTATTCTCTCTCGGCGTCACGTTTTGCAATGTCGTGACGTTTGTCGTAAACCTTTTTACCCTTTGCCACTGCAAGTTCAACCTTGGCTTTACCGCGGGTAAAATACATTCTTAAAGGAATTAAAGTATTACCTTTTTCCTGAACCGTCCGTGTTAGTTTTCTTATTTCGCTTTTGTTTAGCAGTAATTTACGTTTTCTTAAAGGGTCGTGATTGTTAATGTTCCCCTGTTCGTATTCACTAATATGAGCGTTCAAGAGCCAAACTTCGCCGCTTTCAATGACAGCATAGCTATCACTTAGATTAGCCTTACCTTGCCGTAAGGCTTTAACCTCCGTGCCGTGCAATACAATCCCCGCTTCAAAAGTTTGAAGGATTGTGTATTCGTGCCGCGCTTTGCGGTTTACGGTAATATTTTTCTCTGTCTTATTCATTTTTATTTAGGCTTACAAATTTATTTGTAGGTTTTGCTAAAAGCAATATTAAATAATGAAACATACATGACTAAGTTTAAGACACCCAAGCGAATGATATTATTTATGAACCTGCCTGCCCTGCCTACCGGCAGGCAGGCGGTAGGCAGGTGAAGAATGCGTAAGGAATAAATTGATTGGATGGTTGGATGGCTGGATGATTGGATGGTTGGATATCCGCCTTCTCCCGACAAGTCGGGACTACGCCGTGACAGGTCCGACTTCGTCCCGATAAATCAACGATTTTCTAAGAGTCATTAATTAGACTAATATTACTTAAATCTAAAGTCCAGTTTAAAATTATACATCCAAGGAACTCTTGGATCTACTCCTTCCTTTTCTAACTTTTCAGGTAGATTTTCATAATACCTTCTCAAATTTAATTCTTCAGGAACATTATACAAAGTTACGATGATCGTATCATTCCTAACTTTCAAATAACCATCTATGCCATAGAATACTGTCTCAGCTAAATGTTTAGCATTCCAATTTTTATAAGGCTTTTGTAATTTCTTTCTAAATTGATAACTCGCAGCTTGCGCAATCATAGCCAAAGACATTTTCCCGTAACGAATATTTAGATTCATTGTTCTAACTTTATCCCAGCCCATTGCAGCCTCAAAATTGAAAAATTCTTCTATTGTCCAACGTTCAGGATATTCTTCCGTTAGCATTTTAACCATATCACTATCATTTGAGGTTGTTGCAAAAGGCTTATATTCATATTCTTCTTCTTTTTCTCCACTTCTTTGAACAATCAATCTTATCGGATTATTCATCTCTTTGAATTGATATGTAGTTTCAGCTAAAGCATATCCCGCCCATTTTCTTTCATAATTCAACGTAGGCATAATCTTTCTTACTTTCTGATTCCTTGTCATTGGCATTAGAATATCAAAAACCTCATCAGCAAGAAATTCACTCAAAATCTCTATGGTTACATGCTCGGCATCAGCCATAGCTAAGCCTCCATTCGTGAAAATAGCTCTAATCATATTTAATAATTCCAAGGATGCTCTGCTTGTCTTCTTTCCCGGAGAACCGATTGTAGAGGCAATAGGTTGTCCCGTTAAAGCATCAATAGCAAAGAATGTCTGGAGTACTTTTTTAGAACGACTCCCGGGACTTGACTTTTTAGCAGGCATAATCCGTTTTGAAGACGTCTCTATTCGATGCGGGTCAAAAGCAAATATCTCTCCTGTGTAATGCCCGCTTTGATTTCTCAATTTTGCTAATGCCATTTGCAACCATTTGCCTTCGGCTATCGTATGTGAATCCAATACACGGTGAATCTCTTTATCAGTAGCTATGTATGCTAATCCATTTAATACATCGAATCCTTGCTGACATAATCTCTGTGTGCCCCTTATACCGCTTACGCACAATGCCGATTCATTAACCATTTGCATTGCTATTCGCGGTTCAAGACTTTCATCCGAACCCCCGCTCCAACTTTTTAATAAATCCCAACTGCCAAGCCTTAAATGTTCCGCCACTAATAACCATAAACCCCAATAACTCCCCGTTATTTTCTTCGACAACAGCTCTCTAAAATTACGCTCATTATCCAAAGGGTTCGTACGAGTTATTTGTATCTTTCTTTTTGTCTTGTAGTGCTCTATTTCTATGCTCTCTTTTGCCGGATTTAGAGAATGGAGTTTTTTTTTGAAGCCCCAATTCCGTAATTGTTCTCTCTACGCTTCTTTGGCTTACTTTGTAGCCTGATTGTCGCATCTTTTGTGCAATCACAGCAGCAGAGGCATCAGGGTCAAGAAATCTGTGTCGCATAATCTGATTGTTAATTGTTTCTGTTCGAACATAATTCCTTTGGGGACCTCGTTTCTTTTTTTTCAAGGCTTCCGAGCCACCTTTCTCAAAGGCACCTTGAATTTGAAAATATCTTGACCTTGAATATCCGTATTTCTTTGCTACCTCTGTTGCTTTAACACCAAGGCATTTGTGTTCAATAATCATAGCCAGTTTTTTAGTTAAATTATCATTAGCATCGATATCCATTGAACCTTTTGGCCCTTTAAGGGAAATTATTTCTTTGTTCTTTTCCATTTGGCTAACTCCTTTTTGTTATTAAACGCTACATACAATATACAAAAAAAAGAGCATAA
>WFQV01000408.1 GCA_015486905.1 Melioribacteraceae bacterium
AATGCATTTCCGTTAGTACTTTCTCGAGACGGTTTAAGTCTTTAATGAATTCGTCACAATGAGCGTACCTTTCGTTCGGGTCTTTTGCCAAAGCTCTCATTACAATTTCGTCAAGTAGTTTTGGTGCGCCGGGGATAATCTGTGAAATCTTTTTGGGCGTTTTTTTAAGATGCGCATCCATAATATCGTATTCACTTTCAAATACAAACGGTGGCTGACCGGTCAGCATTTCATAAAGCGTACAACCTACAGCGTAAATATCGGCATGGTGGGTTACACGTTCTCCTCTGATTTGTTCGGGACTCATGTAATAAACCGTTCCGACTTTAGCACCCGTAGCGGTTACACCTTTCTCAAACAAAGATTTTGAAATCCCGAAATCCATTATCTTGGCAACGCCTTCGTGGTTAATTAAAATATTCGAGGGTTTAATGTCGCGGTGAATAAATCCTTTGGAGTGTGCATATCCTACACCGGAGAGAACTTGTTTTGTGATGTAAACCGCATCGTACGGGTGGAGCTTTCCCTGTTTGTGAATGATGTCGTCCAAGCCACGCCCTTCAACGTATTCCATTACTATTCCGAGCAGTCCCTTCTCCTCAATAAAACCGTAAACGGTAACAATATTAGGATGAATTAGTTTTGCCTGATTTTTCGCCTCTCTACGGAATCTTTCGATGAACCGGCTTAAATCCGCCGCTTGAATATTCATTATTTTGATTGCAACCGGACGGTCTAATTTGAGGTCGTAACCTTTGTAAACTATCCCCATTCCGCCTTGCCCAATAAGGGATTCTACTCTGTAGTTTTCGATTATCCTACCGACTAAATTTACCATTAACTTTTTCTAAATAAATGTAAATATCTTTTTTTAAATATAATAATTTTTACTATTTAAATTGTTCATTAGTAACAATTTTAATGATTTTGTAATGGCAAATATTTCAAAAAGGATGAAACAATAAACCGGTGAAAAGTGAATTGTAGATTGTTTAGAAGTTTAGGAGTTTAGTGGTTTAGAAAGAATTATTATCTGTTGGCTGAAGTTTGATAACTGAATCGCCTACCATTAACAACTTAAGACTCGTCACTTAAGACTTATTACTTAAGACCAGTCTTGCCGACTTTGCGAAAATCCTCTGCGCTCTTTGCGTGGTACAAGGTGAATCAATCGGCAATATAACAGTAATGAATTTTGCTTTTAAAGCATATTAAAATTAATTTTGTAATTTATATTTTAGCGGAAATGGCGGAATTGGCAGACGCGCTAGACTTAGGATCTAGTACCGCAAGGTGTGGGGGTTCGAGTCCCCCTTTCCGCACCATTTTTTTTATTTTAAGTTAAAAACAGTGAGGTTGAATTTGGAATCCAAAGTAAATGTAATTTCAAACAGTGAACATGAAATATCCGTAAAACTCGACTACGATGAAATTAAAAAAGACATTGACGAAGCCTATTTAAAAGAGAGAAAAAACATTTCTATGCCAGGTTTTCGTAAAGGTAAAGTCCCCTTGCAAATGGTGAAGAAAATTTACGGTGACACAATAGAATACAGAGCAAGCAAGGATATTGCCAATGAAAAATTTTGGTATATTGTTAAATCCGATGAATTGAAACCGATTAGCACACCTAAGTTAACGGATTTAAATTACGACAAAGGGAAAGAGTTAACATTTAAAATCCGTTACGAAGTAATGCCGGAAATAGAACCGAAAGATTACAAAGGATTGGAAATTGAAAAACCGGTTTTCAAAGTTAAAGAAGAAAACATAGAAAAAGAATTAAAAGACATCCTTCGCAAAGAAGCATCTTTCGAAGAGGCAGAAAAAGTAGAGAACGAGGATTACAAAATAACTGTAGATTTGCAACTACTAAAAGAAAACGGTGAAATTAGCGAAAACTCGCAAAAACAAATGGGCATTGAGATCTCGTTAAATAACCCGGATTTAAAAAGCGATGTTACCGAAAAAGCACTCGGTAAAAAAGTCGGCGATACATTCGAGTTCGTTTACTCATTCGAAATAGAAAAAGGTAAAGGTACTTACATCGATTTGAAATATTTAGCCGAAGTCAAAAAGATTGAAAAGTTTGTTTTTCCGGAATGGAGCGAAGAACTTTGTAAGAAAGTTTCCGACGGTAAGGCAAAAAGTCTTGATGAGTTAAAACAATTCTTGAGGGATGAATACGACAAATTTTACAAGTCAGAAGCCGAAAAAATTTACGTCGATTCCTTAATGAGCAAAATAATGAAAAACAACGAAGTTGAACTTCCGAAAGAATTCACGGAGAAATATCTTGACGACTTAACCGAGTCCGAGATTAGAAAGCAGCAAGAGAATAATTACAATACCCCTGATAAAGAAGACGTAAAAGAGGATTTGAGAAAAATTGCCGAATGGCATGTAAAATGGGATATCCTTTCAAACGCAATCGCCAAAGCGGAAAATATCGAAGTAACAGATGAAGATTTGAAAAAAATTGCCGAAGAAGAATCGAGCAAAACTAATATTTCAGTTGAAAAGTTAATCAAATATTACAAAGATTCTAACAAGAAATCGGAGATATTAGAAGGGAAAATAATCGATTTCTTAAAGGAGAATAACCCTCCTAAAGAAATAGATGCGGACGAAATAAAGAAACGAGAGGAAGCAAAAAAGGAAAAGGAAAAAAATGAAAATACAGATGAAAAAGAAACAAAAGAAGGAAATAAAAAATGAGTCGAGAAATTTTTAACCAGTTAGTTCCTTACGTAATAGAGCAAACCGGTCGCGGCGAACGAGGAATGGACATCTTCTCACGCCTACTACGTGAAAGGATTATTTTCCTGGGGACAGCAATCGATGACCATGTGGCTTCACTCGTAGTTGCACAATTGCTGTTCCTGGAAGCTGAAGACCCGGAGAAAGATATTTTTCTCTATATTAACTCTCCGGGAGGAAGTGTCTCGGCAGGTCTTGCTATTTATGATACAATGCAATATGTTAAGGCGGATGTTGCTACAATCTGTGTGGGATTAGCCGCCAGCATGGGAGCTGTTCTTCTTACCGGCGGCAAAGAAGGGAAACGCTCGGCACTCCCCCACTCCAAAATAATGATTCACCAACCTTGGATAGGCGGGCTACAAGGTCAGACGACTGACATTGAAATCCACGCAAAGGAAATGGTTAAAACCCGCGATACTATTTACGAAATTCTTTCAAGGCACACTAAAAAATCATTGGATAAAATTCGTAAGGATTGCGACAGAGATTATTTCTTAACTGCAAAGGAAGCTAAAGACTACAATTTGATTGACAATGTTTTTGAAAAAAGAATAATGCCGGGTAAAGAAAAGAAAAAGTCCGGCAAGTAACTTTCCCTAAAATTCGGAGGCTGTCCAAAAAGTCTGAAATTGTCATTTCGAATGAGCGAAGCGACTGAGAAATCTTTTGAACATGCCCTGCAGGCAGGCAGGTTTCTCAATGTTTTCAAAGATTTCTCATCCCGATAAATCGGGGTTCGAAATGACAGGCTTACTTTTTAGACACCCTCTTTTTTTCATTCCCGAATTAAATCAGAGTCGAAAAACGAATATTACTTCGCTGCTCACTCTACCTTAGAACCTCTGCACCTTTAAAAATCGGTACAAGTTTAAATTTGGTGGCAAAAAATAATTAGGGATAATTTCTTCTTTCTTAACACATAAAGTCTATGTAAAATTCACGCTAATCTTTGCAAAATTTTTCATTTCTAACAATAATCAATCGTAGGGGGCGCAAATTTTGAGCCCCCTACAATTTTAAAAATGATTTTTTTAATTGTAGGGACAACTCGCGAGTTGTCCCTACCGTTTGGGCAGTTTATGAGTAGGAGGCGCCAACGCATTTGGGGGGCGACACCTACAGTTTAAACCTCAATTTTCATCAATTTTTAGATGCTTTATTAG
>WFQV01000409.1 GCA_015486905.1 Melioribacteraceae bacterium
AAACAAAAAATAACAGAACAATCAGCCATCCAACCATCCAATCATCCAGCCATCCAACCATGCAATCAATCTAATCCTCACGCATTCATCACCTGCCTACCGCCTGCCTGCCGGTAGGCAGGGCAGGCAGGTTCATAAATAATATCATTTACTTGGGTGTTTTAAACTTAGTCATGTCTGTTTCATCTCAAATAAAGTACTTTCCTGGTATCGGAAAAATTATTTATTCTAAGAGTAATAAAATATATTCCGGAAGTCAGATTGAAATCGCTTAAGTTCAATTTAATGGTGTAATTACCGGGTAAATTATTGCCTGCAACAAAATGAGTTATATTTTCTCCCAGGATATTGTAGAAATCTACATTCACATTTCCTGAAATTGACGTATGATATTCAATGTTTGCCACAGAAGAGACACTCGCCACGAGAGGATTCGGATAATTTTGAAGGAGTTTTATTTTGGGAGAATTCAAATTCAACGATTTTTTTTCAATATTTTGTACGCTTGTTAAAACTCCCTTCCCGTTCAAATAGCCGGCTACGAAAACCAAGGGTGCGTTCCAATTAATTGCAACTTCATTGGAAGCATAGCTACTTACTGAATCTATGTAACAAAGAGCCGGAGGCGTTTCGGTAGTGAACAAACTCTGTAGTGTAGGATCGTTTAAATATTGATTTGGACCCCCTGCTAACAGTCCCGGCACCGGTTCGGAAACATCATCCGAAGCTGATTGTCTGTGGTGAGGATGCATTAATCTTTTCGTGCCAAAGCCCGAAACAAACGATTGATTAAGTGGATTAAGACCTAAAATGTAGTTCAAAGCTTTCAGCGTGTAAGAAAAATTTTCGCTCCTTTTATTAAAATATTCATCGGCAATTAAAAGCAAAGCATTATTTAAAACCATTGAATTACTTCCCCAATAAAATTCGCCGTTTTTAATATTTATTCCGAATCCGTTGTTGTCGGTTTTGATTTTAATTTCTTCTGCAAAATTACTTAATGACGTTTTTAACATAGTTTTTGTTAAATCTCCGTCCGGATGAGAGAGAGTAAGGTAAGTCAAGTGCGCCAAATCAGAGACGTCGCGCCAATTAAGATTTTTAAATAATCCCACTGAGTTCACATTGTGTAAATAATAATTCAAACAAGAACTATCGCCGATAGAGGCAAACATTTCAATTGCCGCCCACAATCTTTCGTCTCTGTCATTAGAATCCCCGTACTCTCCGGTAAAGGTATCGGAAGGATTTCTAAAACCCCCGGGGGGCACAATATCGGGATGATTCACTAAATATTGCCAAGCGAGAGATGCGGCTTTTTCGCATTGTGACGAAAAAGCGGAATCAAAAGGCGAAAAAATTCTTGCCGCTTTTGCCGACACGGCGCAAAAGTCCGCCGTTGCCGCAGAAGATATTTGATAAACAAATCTTTTGGAATCGTCTTGATCAGGCATCACGAAAGGTGCAAAATTTTTAGGCGTTAATTTTGTAAACACCCCGCCGGAAGTGTCCTGCATTTTCAACTCCCATTCCAATTCGTAACGGATTTCGTCCAGCAAATCGGGAACGCCGTTTCCGCTTTCCGGAATGTTCAAATCATCTGCGGAAAAATATTCGGGGAATAATTCGTATGCCAATAAGAGCGTGCCTACAGTAACCCCTGCGTTTACAATGTACTTACCAAAATCCCCCGCGTCGTGCCAGCCGCCAACCGCGTAATGAAATCCTTTTTTGCCCGTCGTTGAATGGAAATAACCGTCCGCTTGGTGACAAGCATTTCTGAAATATTTGCCGGCGTAATTCATAGTTAAAGCCGTCCCGCATCTTTGGAAATAATACGCTTTTTGAACTGTGCGGGCAAGGTCGTTAAAGACAGACTTTCCTATTGCAAATTCGAAAGATTCGTTTCCGATGTTGTCTTCAATTCTAAATCTACCTTCGGTTTTAAATTCCGAGAAGTCTCCTACTTTTAAGTCCATCCCCGAAAGAGGGTCGTTTACAAAATGTTTTGAAAAAGCTTTAGTTAGTAATCGCTTTCCTGTTTGGACATCAACAACGTAAAAAGAATCGGCGCCGGTGCTGCCAACCACAATCTTTTCGCTCTGGGGTAAATATCCAATCTGGTTAACGAACATCTTGCCTTGTGCCCGGATTTGGAAGCAAATCATTAAAAGAGGCAAAAGATATTTTAACTTACCGGATTTCAAAAATCAATTCCCAAGCTAAATTTGTGAACATCATTCAATCTGCCGAACTTCAAGAAAGCGTAATCGACGCGAAGTGTCACATTGCCCAATATCTGCTGGTGGAACCCTGCGCCGAGTGTAAAAGATTCCTCGGCGTCCTTAAGGAACAATGATTTGTAACCCGCTCTCAGCGAAAACATTTGGCGGAAAGTATATTCTCCGCCTAAACTAACGCTTTCATAATTATCGCTCGGGTGATGAGCATCAACATCAATAACAAGCTTATTGTTGTAGCTTTCAAAAGCTTTGTATGAAACGCCTATAGTAAATACAAGAGGCAAAGACCAATATTCGGTGTAATATTGAGCGGGAATTCTTCCGTTATTCCCGGTTGTAGAAGGGTCGGGGTCGTAAAGGACAATTTCCGAAGTTCCGAGCAATCTCATCTTAGAGGCAAAGTTCGTAATAGACATTCCTAATGTAAAACCTTTAAAAGGAGTGTTGTAAAGAATGCCCATATCCATTCCAATTGCATACCCTGAGGTTTTCCATATGCTTTCATAAACCACTTTAGGATTAAACCCAATTGTAAAAGCATCCGTTAAGTTGTAAGCCCAAGCAAGGCTTAACGCAAAATCATTTACGGAGAATACCTCTCCCGTTCCTTCAGGTTCATCTACCGTAGTTACTTTCATTTCACCGTAATCCGAAGCTGTAAGACTCAAGCCCAAAGTCCCGTAATCCCCAAGCGAGACCGTGCCGGCTAAAAAGTTGTATTTCAAATCGGCTATCCAATCAGTGTGGTCGAAGACTAAAGAATTATGGCCAAGACGCGCAATACCGGCTACATTCCAATAAATAGATGTTGCATCGTCGGCAATGCCCACAAAGGCGCCGCCCATCGAAACGGCTCGTGCGCCTTGTCCTATTTTAAGAAATGCTGCCATTGAAGTCCCTCTTTTTGATATATTGGCAACGTACTGAGCTTTTATATTTTCTCCGCCTATTAAGCTGATAAACAAAAGAATAGCAAAAAACTTTCTCATCTTTCTTCCTCTTATTTAATTACCGCAAATTTTCCGATGTAATTACCGATGCCCGGCGCTTCTACTTGATAAATGTAAAGACCCGGAGCAATGTCCATTCCGTCCTCACTTACCAAATTCCACGATAGCTGGCCTGTTGTCGCCGAGTAGTCTTTGGTAAGAGTTTTAACCAAATCGCCGTTGACATTGTAAATTCTAATTGTGCATTGAGACGGCAAATGAATAAAATAAATTTTCCTTTCGCCTCTACCGTTCTGGTTGAGGTTTCTCCTTTCCCACTTAGCGGCAGCAATGTAGGGATTCGGAACTACGGAAATTTTCTTCAATTCATTTTTTGCTTTCTCGGCGTCAACCGACGAAGCCTTGGTGGCAAATTCAAATTTGTCTCCGTTGTAGAAAGGCTTTTTGGTTTTAATGAAAAAGACATCGCCTCCTTTCGGTTCGAGGGGTCTCACGTTTGGTATTCCCGGTGCGTGGTAAGCAATTCTCCACGTAAGTTTAAACTGAGTCCCAACGTATTCGATAATCACAATATCGTCGCCCATTGAAAGATCGCCCGAAGCGTCGTTGTCCCAAATTTCGGCATCGACCGTATCGCCGCGAGTTTCGTTTGTAACAATGAAATTTGCTTTAATGTGAAAGTTAGGCGTTGTATAAACGTCATTATCGAAGAACCAAATTTTGTAATCGGAAGGCCAAACCTGACTAACCGCCGGAGAAGTTGAATCCGGCGTAACCGCCATCGTAAGATTACTTTCGCCAACCAGCCAACCGGTTTGGCTTTGGTCAACTGTAATTGCCGTATCGTTAATTATGGAAATAGCAAGTCCATCGAATGGGGTGGTCATTGAATTTGCACCGAATTCCGAAGCGCTAAAACCGGACAATAGAGTATCCACCGAGCCATTAAAAGAGCGCACAAGCGTTAAAGCGGTGGTTTTGTAATCCGGCATATTCCCCTCGGAGGAGAAAATAACATCATAATCAGCGCCTTCTTTAACCTCGCTTTGATTTAATATCGTGACATTAATATGTCCGGTTCCGATTCCTTCTTTGACATTATTAACATCCCCGATAATTCCCGGCGGTTTGTAGCCGGCTGCCGGAGCGGTGGGAACAACTACGGCACAATTGTAATCGACAAATTTCAAGTTGCCCGTGAAATCTTCCGTAATTATTTTAGTACATTCGGAAGGGACAAGACCTTTGGTCCCGAAATTCGGATCCCCCATATCGTAAGAAACCAAAGCATAATAATATTTAACACCGTTTTTAACATCGGAATCTACATAGGAATGCTGCAGTCCCGTGTCGTCGCCTCGGTAAAAATGAGCACCGTTAATTCCGATAGGATCAGGACCTTTAATCCCATCTTTCAAATCGAATTGCGCAATCGGTTTCCAAAATTTCGGATTACCGTGAGAGTCCGTAATAATTTTAATATCGTTAAATTCCGGTTCCCTGCTTCTGTAAATAAGGTAACCTTCAAAATCTTTTTTATAACCTTTTGTAGGATCATTATCTTGGAAACCGAGGAAGGGGTCGCGGCTTTCCTCCGCTACTTTATCCCAATAGAGATAAACCTTATTGTTGCCCGCAACAGCTGTAAGATGCGGTTTAAGAGGCGGCTTGGAGAAATTGTAATTTGCATTGTAAATTTCTTGGACGGTTTCTTTATTAAATATCAAATCTTCCAAATCTTCTCCGAAGACTAACGCCATAGAGAATCGGTTTCTTTCATTAATTTTAAGCGGGAAAGGTCCCGAAGAGAAAACCATACTAATATTTGCTCGCTGAATGCTAGTATCGAAAGTAGCACTTGACATTTTTTGCCACATTGATTCGTCATCCTTCGGCCAGCCTCCGCCTACTCCGCCGTCGCCTAATCTGTAAATGGAAAGAGCGGTCAAACCGATTTGGTCGGATTCGTCTTTATCGGTTTTGTCGAAATCCGGTTCGCCATCCGTGGGAATCCCGTCTCCTTCACCGAGGTCGGGACCATTGTACTGCGGGTCCCAGGGTCCCACGCCGTCTTGTCCCACATCATCGTTCAACGGTTCACCCTTATCCCATTTGCCGTTTCCATTCAAATCCGTGTAAGGCACCCAGTCGCCGTCGTTATCTATCCCGTCATCTCTGCTTTCGTCAATCATTCCATCTTCGTCGTTGTCAATTCCGTCGTGCGGATTACCCGGACTTTCAAGATAAGCATAGCCGTAATAACCTGTTTTCCAACGTCCTGGCGCACCGTAGCCATCGTTATCGTAAGCGTAGGCAATATCCAATTTTGTATCGTAAGAAGCACAGTCGTCCTGATTATCTCCCGCACCGCCAACGCCGGTATCGGTGTAAAAACCGAAAAACGTTTTATTGTAATTACTATCCGAGAGGTTCACAATATCATAATGCCAAAAAATAATATCCTCGGCAAGTACATGAGACCATTGGAAACCACGAACTTCAACTCTAATTCCCATTCCATGCCTGCTGGAATCTTCCGCTATTGGAAAATAATTGTAAGGCGGACGTGAAAACTCACCGTCCTTCGAATCGTCCATTACAAAGAACGTTTCGAAATCAGCATTTTTAACGCCCCTGCCAAAGTAGCCGTACCAGTAACCGTCCCAGTTGGAGTTGATGTTGGGCAAAGCTCTGGGCCATTGCGCGGGCCAAGACTTAGGGTTAGTGCTTATCGCCGGAGTTTCCGAAGAAGGGTTAATATATCCTGGCACCGGCTCAAGTCCCCAAATAAGTCCCGTGACCGGATCTCGGTCCATCCATTCTCGGTAAGAAGTCTCCAGCGTGTGCACGGTTCCTCCCTGCGTGTGTAATTCCGTTGCAATTAGTACACAAACGCCGTCGAGATAATTGTGACCGCTGCCCTTGGGCCATTCCCCGGAAGGTGAATATGGCCATTGCCCGACTTCTCCGTTGTTGTAAAATAAAGTTCTGATTTGATTGCCGTCCATTAAGCCTTCCCGTCTGTACTGAATATCGCCCAAAGGTTCATGTCTGTATTTCTCAATTTGTTCGCTTACCTGCGCAAAAATTGAAGACGATAAAATAATAAATGAAAACAAGACCAGATATTTTCGGAAGTTCATTCCTTTTCCTCCAATCAAAGAATACTTTTAGTAATTAACATTAAATCCGATTTTTATTTGACGGGGTGCTGAGTACATTCCCGGATTATTAATATACTGGTCAATTGTGTTTAGTCCGACAATATCTCCAGCATATTTCGTATTCAAATCCGCAATTGCTCTGCCCGTAGTAGAGTAAACGCTTAATTCGTTTCTAATATCAAAAAGATTATAAATAAGTGCAAAGAAATTAAATTTAAGACCGAAAATATTTACAATTTTATTTGCTTTCAGGTCCAAATAAAAAGTAGAAGGTTTCCTTCCGCCGTTTTCGAAACGTACACCGTTACTTATTTGAATATCTTCGGTATAAGGCATTCCGGAACCATAACGGGCAATAATTCCAATGTTCCAGCTTGTGGGATCACCGACGTTTACGGTTAAATTTAAGGTAGAGCGTTGGTCCCAATTGAGTGGTACAACTTTTTTCTCCGGTTCAATCGGCGGGTCGGATCTGTTATCGTTGTAAACCGTCATAGGGTCGGAAGAGTTGCCTTCCGCAATTTGGAAAGTGTAATCCAAAGTTGCGCTGAAATAATCGGAATATCTCTTATCCAAGCTGACAATAAATCCCGTTACGTTAGCATAGTCTTTATTAGTGTAACGTGCATATTTAAAACCTTCGTAAGTATTCAAGATTTCCATGCCGAGCAAGTCTCTAATATCGCTGTAATACGCCGTAAGATTCAAAGCTACGTTTGGAAAAATCACTTGCTGCAATCCTATTTCATATTTCACCGTTTTCTGAGCTTTAAGATCAGGGTTTCCGGTAATAGAATTAAGAGATTGTCCCGGCGTAATTAAATAATCACTATTTCGGTAGAGATATTGAAACGTTGGTATTTGGAAAAAATGCCCGTAAGAAAAGTGAATTGCTCCTTTATCCGAAATGGGAAAAGAAATTCCCAACCGCGGACTAATTTGATATTTCGGTTTAACTCTTACGGTTACTCCCGCCCCGGGGAAATTAGGATTTGGATTTATTTGTGAGGGGTTCCTCAAATCCGCAGGCATTGTGGTATTTGGGTTAAAGTAATCCAATCGGACGCCGAGGTTAATTATCATTATGTCATATTCCATTTTATCTTGCAAATAGGCGTCGAAGGAAAAGGGATTCGACTTAAACATTTGATTTCCCGAAGAGCCCAATTGACGATAGCCCAAAGTAAAAATTTCTTTTCCATTATCGTCCGTTTGTCCTTCTGTTAAATTGACAATGGTTTTCCAATGGTCATAAAGGTTGTAATAAAAACCTTCCACCCCAAACTTAACTTTATGCTCTTTGCTTAATTGAGATTCAAATATGTATTGGCCTATGTAAGTGTAAGTATGGCGATAATATCTGTCCCCTTGATTCCCTCCAAATCTAAAAGTGTAATTACTGGTTGGCAATCCCCGTTTAGGGTCAACATACCGCGGGTCGAATTCATCCTCGTACAAATATCCTTTATAATAATTCTTACTCATAGCAAACTTGAGAGAAGTAAAAATCGATTGCGATGGAATATAAGAAAATTGAAGAGCATGCAAGTAATTGGTTCGATAATGGTTCATTCTGCCATCGGGAGCCCAGGCAAAGGAATGGTCGTAATACTTATTGTAATTATGGTCGTAAAAAATGCTGTAACTTCCTTTCCAGTTTTTACCCTGATAGGTTAATTTACCGTTTAATGAATATTTTCTGTAAGGTGCCATTGGCACATATTTACCATCACCGTGTGGCTTGTAAGGGTCGGTATCGGTAATTAAATAAACTCTTTTGCCGTAGAAATAGCCCTCCTCGTTAACGTATCTGCCCGTTAAGAAGAATCCCAAATTTTTTATTAACTTGGTTGGTCCGCTTAAAACGGTTTGAACATCAACCGACTTCCCCGAACCAAATCTGTTAAGATTAGGAAATATTTTAGCGTCAGTTGAATAATACATTCCGCTGTATGAGGTAACTCCCCCGTTAAATTTAAGCCCCGCGTCTTGCGTTACAATATTGACAACGCCGGACATAGCCTGCCCGTACTCGGCATTAAAAGTACCGCTAATTACTTCGAGTTGGCGGATTGAATTATTTTCCACTTGCAGAGAAACACTTCCGTTGTAAGCATCGTTTACAGGTATCCCGTCAACCAAGTAAGCCACTTCACCGGATCTTCCCCCGCGGAAATGCCCATCCACCACACCCGCTTGAAGATTAACTACCTGATGTAAATCTTCAACCGGCATCATTTTAATTTCATCGGAAGATACTGTGGCGGAAGAAGAAGTTAAATCTTTAACGATAAGAGGTTTTTTAGCTGTAATTACCACCTCCTTACCGAGATTTACCGTTTTTTCTTTTAAACTGATATCCACTCTGGTGGTTTTGTCAATATTAATTCCAACGTTTTTCATTATTACGGTTTGAAAACCTATGGCGCTTATTTTTACAGTATATTTCCCCGGAGGGACGTTAATAATGTAAAAATAACCCTTCTCATCCGTAGCCGCGCCGTAATACGTTCCCATTAAAATCACGTTCGCGCCAATAATTGGTTCGTTAGTGGCAGCATTAGTGATGTAGCCGGATAATTTACCAGTTTGTCCGGCAAATATTAGATTGCTAGTGAAAAAAATGATAAACAATAAAACTTTTCTTTTGGTTTTCAATTTCTTCTCCATTTTTTAACCATAAATTAAAAGCTGCCCGAAATAAAATTCGGGCAGCATTCAATTTTATTTAATCAACATCATTTTTTTGGCTTGTGTAAACGAACCAGCTTTAATTCTGTAAATATAAACACCTGACGGCAAATTGTTGGCATCAAATGTAACAAAATGTTTCCCTGTCTCCTGAACCCCTTTAACTAAGGTTGCTACTTTTTGTCCGAGAATATTAAAGACCTCCAAATTGACAAAAGTCTTTTGCTTGAGGGAATAATTGATTCTTGTTGTCGGGTTGAAGGGGTTGGGATAGTTTTGTTCCAAAGCATAGCGATTAACTATTTCATTATTATTTCTTACATCAGTCATCTGATTGCCAATCCAGGTGTAAGTCCAGCGGCTTACGTCCGCCCAGGATTTATCCTCGTTGTTAATTGAATAAGTTAGAATTCCTTCGCGCTCGCCGGTTGCATCGGCATCGTTAATTGAATAATCAATCGGGATCCTCATTCCTTTCTTCGGATTAAATCTATCGTCCCCTGTAACTGTGGCTAAAGCATCTAAAGAAATTTTCCCTTCAACGGCATAGCCGGTTGGGAATTTTTTCTTCCAGACGTAATCGGCCGAGGGACGCATTACAAACATACCGCCGAAATTATCAAGTATTAAGCCGTTATTTGCCATTCTAAAATGATAATCCGGAGTAGCACCGCGTTTGTAACCCTTGTGGGGAGCGCCGTGCCAGTCGTAAAGTCCGATAAATAAATCCGGAGAGTCGATTAAATACGACGCTTTTGTAGTATCGGTTACAACAATATCGTCCTGAACGTCAAAAGCGAAGTAGAGATAATTTTCGTCAATAGCCAAATAAGCGTTTACGGACAAATCGTCGTCGCCGTCTATCTTTGTATTATTTACAATGGTTCCGCTGCCATCCGAGGGAAACATTCTGAAAGGTTTAACGTTTGACCATTCGCCGAAATCGCCGTCAACGACAAAATTAGCCGGAGCTTCCGGGTTAATAACAGCCACGCCTTTTGCAGTGTTGTTAACAGGACCGGCGCTTGTAATTTGACTTTCATTCCCTGCTTTGTCAACACATTCAACAGCGTAATAATAATTTAGTGCTTGGTCGGTTAACGGAGAACGCAGAACATGAACAGCCATTTGAATGCCAGTCTTAACACCCAATTGTACAACTTCAACTCCCTCCGCTTTAGGATCGGTAATCGGGTTAAAACTGTAATAAACGTTGTAGCTTGCACCGTCTTCATTTGGAACGTCAATCCAAGTAACAACATTCTGATAACTGCCGGTTACAACAGCTACACCTGTGGGAGATTCCGGAGGAATTACGTCAATTTCAGGTGTGCCCGTCCAGATATAATCGAAATAAAGTTTCTTACCTGCAATTGCGTTACCTTCGGCCATAATTTGGAAAACGGTAATATTTGTCGAGTCAAAATCTGCTGCATTATCTTCTACAACAAAATCAGAGAGCTTAACGGCATAATCGTGCCATTGATCATCAGCTGTAATATCAACATCTGCTCCTCTTTTACCATTAGGAGATTCAAATTGGACTCTGATAGGAGAATTTGTTCCCGATTCTGCTTTCAAAGCAAATTTTAAAGTATCTAACGACCAGCGATATTGGAGGTTATGCGGTGGATCAACATTCCAGCCGCCGCCGGACCATCCGTTGCTCCACTCATCACCTTGAGTCCATAACAATGCATTGGTTTTAGGATCTTTCCCCGCACCTTCGATTATTTCAAGATTCGATTGACCCCAAGTGAATTGTTGGAAAGAATTATCTAATGTTTTGCCGTTGAAAATCAACCATGGATTAGCAGCCAAACCGGTAAGTTCAAGCTGGTCCAGAATCAAAGTACCGCTGGCAACGTCGCCTTCGCCGGCACCGCTCATCGAAAATTCCAAACCGAACCCTTTAATCTTGTTTTTATCAAGATGGTCGTTACCGACGATACCTGCCCAACCGGTACGGTTAAAACCCTCACCGTTCCAATAATTGGGATCGGCGACGAGAGGTATGGTTATTTTATGCCAACCCGGAATTGAGTCGTCAATAATTTGGTAATGAAAAGAATAATAAAATTCCATATTGTTCGGATCACGCGTTGTGTCGGGAACGTCGGAAACATCATAAAGGTCAAATCTAAAATGTACTCGTCCCGGCAGAGTGGCCGGAGTTTTGTTGTACCACCAGAAAGAGATGGAGTCAAAAGCGCTGAAATCGTAAACCTCGCTGTCGGGCAAGATATGTTCGACTTTTACAAAGCCACCCCAGCTTTCGGAGTTTTGAGTTGCCCAATCAATTTGAATTGCATTACCTTCAATCGCGATATCGGATTGAAACGTAATATTTGCATGAATTAGCGACGTATCGGAATTTGCCGCATGTACATAATTCCAATAGCCCGAATCAGCGGGGGGCTCAAAATTCTCTACTACTTGAGTTTGAGCGAACAAAAACCCGCTGAAAAGCAAAACGAAAAGTATGGCATACTTTTTCATACTATCTCCTTTTTAATTAAAGAATTAGTTAGTTAGTTAGTTTTTCAAATTTTTCATTTTGAATCCAAACTTGTTGCTGAGAAACTTCGGGAATTTTTTCTTTTTTTATATTTGCCGCCAATAGAAAAACAGCCAACGAGAATATAAATGAAAATACTGCGAAATAAAGATAGTTAACACTGTGGAAAAACAGTATTAACTTATTTTCAAAATAATTATATGCAGAAAGGTAATCGGCCAAAATGCGTAAAACGGCAATGCTTTCCCCTATTATTAAAGTCCATTTCGCGGCAAAATTAGAGGACTTTTTCCAAAATACACTCATAATAAAAACAATTAAAATTGGCGGACTTATGTAAGCCTGCAATCGTTGCAAGTTAATGTAAATTTGATTATCGAATAAACTTAGTAAGGGGATAAATACAATTGAGGTAAGCACTATTAATATGGTAGTTAGTTGCCCAACAAGAAGCAATCTTTCATCGTTTTTGTTTTTATGGCTAATAAAATCAAAAGTTATTAAAGCTGCAATAGAATTAAAAGCGCTTGCTAAAGACGACATAATAGCGGCCAGGAAACCACTAATTATTATTCCTTTTATGCCCGAAGGGAAAATGTTAGCTGTAAACAAAAGGGAATAGACCCTTCCATTGTAAGATGAGCCATTTAATTCCAAATAAATCAATCCCGGAATAATCAGGAAGACAAACGGGAATATTTTTAAAGCCGAAGCAAAAGCAGTACCTTTCTGTGCATTTTTTACATCTTTTGCACTTAAAATTCTTTGAACAATGTATTGGTCAGCCCACCAATACCACCCTGCTAAAATGGGCGCTCCCAAAACAATTCCCAGCCAAGGGAAATTTGGATCGGAAAGAGGTTTAAAAATCTCAAGATGATCAGAAGGGATTTGGGATAAAAATGAATTCACTCCCCCTACGGCCGAAATACCAAACACCGCTACCAGCACGCCGGCTAAAATCAATATAACGGACTGGAGAATTTGAGTGTACATAACAGACCGCAATCCTCCAACAATAGTATAAATGCCAGTAAATAAAAGCATAATCGTAATTGAAGTTGAAAAATTCCAGCCGAAAATTTCATTTAATAAAATTCCCCCGGCTAAAAGGGAAATTGCAATTTTTGTAAATACATAGGTAACTATTGAGATTGCCGAATAAATTTTTCTTACCTGCAAACCAAATTTATTTCCTATTATTTCAGGCAGGGTGTTTATTTTATTTTTAATAAATATCGGCGAGAAGAACCAACCTAAAATTAAAATAAATATTATGGCCAGCCACTCGAAGTGCCCAACAACAATTCCATTTTTTGCTCCCGCAGTAGCAAGCCCTACCAGATGTTCGCTGGAAATATTAGTTGAAAAGATAGAAAAACCAATGGCTAACCAACCCATTTTCCTGCCGGCTAAAAAATAATTTTCAACACTGTGGGACGAGCCTTTTGAAAAATACAGACCTATTCCTAAAACTAATAGGAAATAAAAAATAATAATATAATTGTCGGTTATGTCTAAAATACTATTCACATTCTCCCCGTGTTACGGAAATCTATTTACAGAAATTGTGCCAATTATTATTCTTTAAATTATTTAATTTTCCTTTTGAATTTAAATTTAATTTAGTTTGTGCAAAAACGTTGAATTCTAAGTTTTTTTGCCCCCAAAGGGTTTTTGAGCACAAT
>WFQV01000410.1 GCA_015486905.1 Melioribacteraceae bacterium
GAGCTTCGGAAGCAGTAATTACAATTGTTTTGAACAAAGATTCAATTTTAATTACTATTAAGGATGATGGAATTGGTATTGAAGGCTATGAAAAAACTTTAACTTCTCAATTCGGTTTCGGATTATCCGGAATAATGGAAAGAGTCAGGATATTAAAAGGCAAAATAGACATTAAATCTACTCCTAATAACGGTACAAATATTTTTATAACAATTCCGATTGAGAATGAAAAATAAAATTAAAATACTAATTGCGGATGATCATCCGCTTTTTAGAAAAGGATTAAAAGATTTATTGGAAGAATCCGGTCGTGAATTTTCCGTTGATGAAGCCGGAAACGGTGAACTTGCGGTCGAGTTAATCAAGCAAAATAATTATGATATTGCTATGCTGGATATTGATATGCCCCGGTTAAACGGACTGGAAGTTGCTGAAGAATGCAAGCGGAATAAAATCGATGTAAAAATAATTATTCTTACGATGTATAAAGATGAGCATCTTTTTAATAAATCTGTCGATATCGGTGTAATGGGCTATTTATTAAAAGAAAATGCCGTAATGGATATTAATAATGCTATTACATCCGTTCTTGAGGGGCATTATTATATCTGCCCTGCAATTTCGGAATTTGTATTGAATAGAAAGAATAAACTTGATAATGCGGAAAAGGAAAAACAAAGTACAAAAGCTCTAACCGAAACGGAGAGAACTATTTTAAAATTAATTGCGGAAAGCAAAACAAGTAAAGAAATTGCAGAAGAGTTGTTTGTAAGCGTTAAGACTATTGAAAAACATCGGTTCAACATCTGCAACAAATTAAATATCCATGGTACGCACGCTCTAATTAAGTATGCCTTTGATAATCGCGATATGTTTTTAAGTTAAAACGCCTCCATTACGAATATCAGGGTGTTTACCCCCAATTTTTAGTAAACCCACTTATTTACTTTCTATAATCAATCTTGTAAAATAAAGTAACAATTTTCAGGAAAGATGTGATTTTTTTAATTGCCGATAATAATTCCGCACTAAGGGATATTATCAAAAATGTACTTGTGTCTCCGGATAATACTTTTATTGAATGCTCTAACGGCAAAGAAGCTGTTAAATATTATTCAGAATATAAGCCGGATTGGGTAATAATGGATTCCGAACTGGATAAGATAGACGGAATAGCCGTTTCTAAAAAAATCACTGATAAATTTCCTCAAGCAAATATTCTTATTCTTACTCAATATGATGATATACATCTAAAGAAAGCGGCATTTAAAGCCGGAGTAAAAGAATATTTCTTAAAAGATAATATTATCCAATTAAAAAGTTTTTTTAAAGAAATACGCATTAAAAATAAAATTGAAGACAAACATAAATAGCTATACAAAAAGTATTACGAAAAATTTTTTTTAGAATTATTAGGATGTTAAAATAAAAGCTCGTTTAGGAAACATTTAATTCACGGTTAGCTAAACCGTTAGGAGAAGAAAATGCATCATTACGTGAAGGCAGCGCTGGTATTTTTTCTTTTAAGCGCATCTTTCCTTTTTGCGCAAAATTCCAATTGGACTTACAAAACAATGTTTGTAAAAGACGGGGAAGTTAAGGTGCGTGCCGAAGAAAACGAAAACGCAAAAGTTACAGGCAAAGTCTATTATTTGGACAAAGTAATAATTGTAAAAGATGAGAGGTTGCCCGTTCGTTTCGGATGGGCGAGAATTGTTTTCCCTGTTCGCGGTTTTCTGCCGGTAAGTTCTTTAATTACGCCGGAGGAGAAACGAACTCTTGACATTCGTTTTGGGAACAAGCCTCAGGAGGAGTTAAAACAAAACCGGGAAATAGTAGTTCGAACGTGCAAAAATGAATTTAACTTTGTCAGAACCCTGCCGTTCAATGCTTCGCCGACGGCAGGGATTTTAAAAGAAGGGGAAACTGTCTTGCTTTTAGTTGAAAAAGACATTCCTGACGCCTTGTGGGTAAAATCCCTTTACCCGCTTGCAGGATTCATAAAACGCGACGATATCAATTGGGAGAAAAAGAATTTTGTTCTCTCGCTTGGCTTTTTTTACAGTGCATTAGACGTCCCGTACGAAAAGAACCTGCAAAAAAAGAAAAATCCGATGGGCGGTTTCATTACTTTTGGCAGAGCTAATTGGCTTGTTACGCCAGGCATCGGAGTATTGTTCTCACAATCCCATTCGGGAATGTTTTTGCTTAAAACCCAGCTTTATTCTTTCTTCTTGAACGTTCATGTTCTGAGACTTTTTAGCAATCACTTGGATTTTTTCGGAACGCTCGGCGGCGGCTATTGGCAGGCAAGTTTTGAAAATTTTAAATACCCAAATATTCCCGAATATTACCCGCTTCTTAAAACAAAGGGCTTTGCGTATTTGAGCGGCGGAGGGTTCGACATTAATTTCTGGAATTTATTCCTCGGAGTTCAATATCTGTTTTGGAACTCTCCAAAAGAAGCCGTCTTCGGCGATGAACCTAAACCAGGTGATTTGACAATGCAGTACAAATTGTTCCCCGGGGCAAATCTAATAAACGTTGCAATTGGTTACAGAATTAATTTTTAATAATTAGGAATAAAAATGTCAAAGAATATTAAATTGACGCTTTACCTCGTTACACTGATTATTTTGGTTGTGGGCTTAACTCAATGCACGAAAGAAAATTTCGTTGAACCAATCGACCCGTTCAAAGTGGAACCGCTGGAACCCGAACCGTCTAATTTTAATTTGGGCAGGGGAGGGAATGCAATTGTCCTCGAAGCGAATCACGCTAATGTTGTTTCGAGACATAAAGGTTCGTCGGCTAGCACAGGTGCGGACTCGTTAAGTGTGGTTAGAATTCGCGGTACGCTTTATGTTAAAAACTCAAAATTCGGAGACATCCGTTTAACAAACGGGGATTTTAACCTCTTTGCAAACGACACCAAAGATTTTGATAACAATGTTTTTACGGACTTCAAAGGCTATGCGGAGTTTAATATTCCCGATGAGGGAATATTTAAGTATTTTAACGTTCCCGAAATGATGACCATGCCGGTTGGAGTGAAAAAAGGAAGCGATTTTGAAAGTGGGAGCTTTGAATGGCCTGTTAACCCTGACCGTTATTATTTTTATTACGAAAACCCTAATCCGTTTCCGATTAACATTTCAAGCTCCTCGCTGGAAAACATTAAGAAAATGGCAATAGACCCATCAGACCCGTCCTTTTTTGTACAAGGGGATCTTGATAACACCGTAATCGGAAGTATTAGTGACGCCGGTATTGCTTTTTCGGCTCAGGGATTCATTCCTTTCACTCCTTTGGTAAACGAACCCGAGATGCCAATGTATCCTTTTTCCGGAAATATTTATATCAGCGGGACATTCCCCGTGATGGATTATCCGATTTCTGTTTCGGGTGAAGCCGTAGTTAAATTTAATTCGGATGTTGATACTGACGAAAAGAATTTCTTCGCCGGGAAAAATTCGGATTTTGCGGTTGGAATTAACGGGAAAGTGAATCTTGATGACTCGAGACTGGATTGGCTGGGGGTGGAAGTTACGCTCGGAACCGCAACCTCCGAACTGGCTATGAAGAGCGACGGAACAACCGAATTCAGATTTGTCGGTTTGCGCGAAGATCCGCCGGTTTCGGTTAGCGATTTCCTTAAGCAAGTAATTACAAAGGATTTAGACTTTCTTGATTATTTATCCCCTTACCAAACAAGGGAAATTTTTTACGGCTCAATAGGGACAAGTCTTTCCGATTGGTCTATGGGCTTTAAAATGCAAACCTACCTTAATCTTCCGAATTTCTCAATAGATATGGGGCATTCGGATTTTTACATTGATCCGACACAATTGAAATTTTCCGGGGAAGTTGTAATTGCCGGTTTCCAAAGGGTTGGGGTAAGAGGATTTGTCTATGACAACGGAGATTTTTATTTAAACGGATACACCGAAAACCATTTCTCCGCTTCGTGGCACAGTCTTTCCATTCATTTCAATATGAGTCTTGACGCTACTCTCGCACATTCATCGGGAGTTGTTTCTTTTGGAGGAAGAGTGGTTTTACACGGAAGGATTTCGTTTAGCATATTCCACGCCAGTTTTAAACTTAGAGCCAGTATTTCAATCCATTCCGACGGTTATTTCAGGGTTTGTTTTTCAATTGGAATAGGAAGATTGGGATTTGATGTTTGTCTGAAATTCCACCCAAGTGGACAAGCAGGGAAAGCGTATCATCCTGAATTGCGTTACACGGAAATACCTATTGAACAGGTGCCTGTAGCAAATAGATTCCCAGCCGAGAAGTAACGGCACCGGTTCTTTTAAAATAAGGAGAAATCAAAGTGATTAAAAAATTTGTTTTTTTCGTTTTTGCCCTAACTCTCGTTTTCCTTTCTCAAAGGTGTAAAACAGTGGAAGAGGAACCGGATTACACTTACTCGATTGATTCCGTCTGGTGGTCCGATTCCATTGACGCAAACCACGACGGGTTTACTTCCTACCGTAAGTTGAATTTCGACGTCCATCTGAAAGAAGACGTTTCCCGCCCCATTAGGGGACGGGTTTATTACCAACCGGTTGAAGCCTCGGAATTTACATTTTATGCTTTCTCGAAAAAAACCCTTGCGGTGGGGAAGAACCAAGACAATATTTTCGATGTTCCCATAGGAGACCCGAACAAAGAACTTGGGCGGGGGCTCTACAACTTCAAAATTGAAATTTACGAAGAAGGCGGAAGCCGGCGGGAAGCCGTAACCGGCAAAGCGGACTCCTTGATTCTTTACAACAACGCTTTCGAAAAAACGGAAACGGACAATAATTACTCTCTAAATGTTTACTGGCGCGACACTTTTGACAACGATAAAGACGGCTATTGGAGTTACGCTTATTTGGTTTTAGACGCTAACAACGACGCCGACGTAACAAGAAATTTGGAAGCAAAGGTTTATTACAAATCCACTTCGGAAACGGAATATTCCAAAGATAATCTTTACGCAGACATAAATTTTACAATCACGAACTCCTCGCCGGACGACAGCGTCTCCATTCCGATAGGAATAGCACCGAACGATTTTGACCACGGAGAATACGATTTCAGAGTTGAGCTTTACGAAGCGGGAACAAATACACTTGTAAAAATAGACGACGAAGAAAATACGCCCGCTCTGAACGCCGTAAAGTTAGAAACGGACGATGAAGATACTTTCCACTTTACAATAGATAAAATTTGGTGGACTGACTTTGTCGATTTGGACCATGATTCTTACACAAGCCGGAGAAAGCTACACTTCGACGTCAATGTTGACCGCGAAGGTCTGAGTTTCCCGGTTTACGCAAAAGTATTTGACAAATTACCGGATTCCACGGAATACGAGCTTTACGATTCAACAGCTTATTTTGTAGTTACAGGCTCGAGGACAAACGATGCTTACTCCGTAACGATTGGAACAACGAAAGCCGAGTTAGACAGTGCATCGTACGATTTTTTGATTTCTATCTTCCAAACGGTGAACGATACATCGGAAATCATTCGCTACACAATTAGCAGCGCTACAGTGGATACGTTAAAGTCACAGAAATTTGAAACCGCTCAGCAAGACTAAACAGGAATTTAGCCATGAAAACGAAATTATTTTTAACTCTCTTTTTTTTAATTAGCGTAACTTTGTCGATTTACGCGCAAGAAAGCTTCGATAGTCTTTACAACAGGGCGGGTAATGCCATTTACGAAGCGAGAATGAACAACGCCGGCATTTTATTGCCCGATAAATTTGAAGAAGCCCTCGATTATTTCAACGAGGCGGTTGAGGCTAAAAAAAGCAACGAGGATTTGCCTGATGCCGTGAACAATTTAAAACAGTGCTTAAAAAAGTTGGAAGAGATTAAAGAGCCGTTAAAAAACAGACAAACGGCGTTTGCCTCCGTCCTTAAACTACGTCAGGAAGCGTTTAACTTAAATGCTGATTTGCTTGCCGAGGAAGCTTGGAACACTGCCGAAGAAAATTTCGCAGATGCGGTTGAAACCTTTAACGACGGGGAAATAGAGGATGCTCTTTCGAACGTTCCTAAGATTAACAATGATTTTAAGGACGCCATTGCTTACGCAAACAAAGCGAAAATGCTTATTTACAATTGGTCTCCGTTAAACGACGCTTTCCAAAACGCGGCTGAGGTAATTGCGCCTCACGACTTTTCCGACGGAATGGATTTGTTTTACGAAGCGCTGGAGCAAATCAACGACGAAGAAAGTCTTGCCGATGTTCAAAATACAATACTTGAGGCAGAAAATAATTTTGCACAAGCTACGGCTAAAGCAAAGAAATTTGAAGACAATTTTCCGGATATCATTCA
>WFQV01000411.1 GCA_015486905.1 Melioribacteraceae bacterium
CTTTCGGATGCTTGCGAGAGCTTTACGGATAAAATGGTTGTAGGGATTAAACCCAACAAAGAAAAAATTGATTATTATTTGCGTAATTCTTTAATGCTTGTAACGGCGCTTAATCCTTACATAGGTTACGATAATGCCGCTAAGGTTGCCAAAAAGGCTCACGCCGAAAACAAAACATTGAAAGAAGCTGCTGTTGAATTGGGACTTCTAACGGCAGAACAGTTTGACGAATACGTACGCCCCGAAAAAATGATTGGACCAAAGGAAGCTTAAATTTAGCTGTTAACGGGTGTTATTTTTACCCTGTAATAACGCTATTAAATTAAGTTCGGTTTTGTAGGGACAGCTCGCGAGCTGTCCCTGCTTTTTTAAATTTCTCAACGTGAATGTTTTTCAATTCCGTTCTCAAATTCGTATATTTAATTCCGCTTTTGTTTTTGATAACATTAATGAATCCACTAAAGAAAGGGCTAAAAACCGTTGAAACGGTTATAATGTACAATAAGTATTATATTAACCCCCGACTTAAGTCGGGGGTTAGCAATAACTTAGAGACATCAGTAACCGCTTCAGCGGTTTATAAATTTTTGAATTTGCGTAATAATCACCTTTTTTAAGTGGGCTCATTAATAGCTTGCGGAAACAAAACATCCGAATAATTTTATTGTATTATTTGAGTTAGTGTAAGAGAGGGGATTATTTGTCGTTTAGACCGAGATAGGAAATCAAGCGGTTGTGTGCGTCTTCGGGTAATTCCACGTTGTAAATTTTGTAGAACTTGATTGTATTATCAACAGAATCAAAGAAATGTCTGCAGTTTTCACATTCATTTAAATGCTCTTTTATTTTCTTGCACTTTGGCGAGTCGAAATTTTCACCTGCATGGTCGCAAATGTAACTCATTACTTCCTTGCACGAGATGTTTTTTTTACTCATTTCCAAATGTCTTATCTAGTTCTTTTCTTAAAAATGCTCTTGCTCTGTGTAGCCGGGATTTTACCGCTGGGACTGTCAGCCCCACAATCTTACCCGTCTCGGCTGTTGAAAGCCCTTCGACGTCTCTAAGTACGAAAACAATTCTGTAATCATACGGTAATTTGTCAATAGCGCTGTCCAAAATATTTCTCAGCTCTTTATTTTCCGTTACTTTTTCAGGCGTTACTTTCCAGTCGGCAATGTTGCTTTCATCTATTAAAGAATTATCGTCGTCAAGCGAGGCGTAATGTTTGTTCTTTTGAGCCCTTGCCATCATCAGGCAATGGTTCGAAACAATCGTGTAAAGCCATGTAGAGAACTTGGACCGCCCGGAAAATTGTTTAATGGATTTTACCATGCTCATAAAAGTTTCCTGCATGGTGTGCTCTGCTTTCTCGCGGTCCCTACAAACTTTAAAAGAAAAATTGTAAATTGTCTGTTCGTAACGTTTAACCAATTCCGTCAGTGCCTTGGCATCGCCGTCCTGTGCTTTCTTTATTAACTCCGATTCAGTCATTCAATACGATGATTTTTAATAAGTTAGGTTTCAAAAAATTTGCTTTTAATCAAGAATAAAATTTAAATTGAGTTACAAATTTAATACTTTAGTAAGTCTTAATCCATTTGGAGTTTACAAGCCGGCGTCAATGAATTTAAGACGTGTTAGAATTGAAAGAAAAAACTAAAGCAATAGAGAGTAAAAATGAACAAAGGGTTAATTAATTTAATATCTTCAAACAAATTGTTCGAGGGTGTTGACATTTCCAAAGTTGACTTCGGGAATATTGGCGGCAACCTTCTTACTTTTTCGGAAGGCACATTAATTTTTTCGGAGGGGGACACAAGTGCCGAAGTGTATTTGGTGATGGACGGCAGAGTAAACGTGCTTCGTAAAAGCACGCTCGGGACCAAAGGGGATGAATTGTTCGAAAAAGATTCTTTCTTTGGCTTTGAAGAATTTCTTGAAGATGTTAATAGAATTTGTACCGCTATTGCTTTAACCGATGCTTATTTGATTTCCTTTAATAAAGAAGAAACCCGAATTCTTATTCGGCAGAACGAGAAAATAAAAGAAAACATTGTTAAATACAGCAATGTTCCTAATGTCGATCAAATTCACCGTTTCCTTGTGGAAGAGGAGTTAAAAGAAGAAGGGGTAACGGAGTTTGTTGAGGCGAAGCCCGAAAAGATTGTCGAAGAAAATAAAGAAAAGCAAAAGGAAGAAATTCCTGCGGTTGTGGATGAAAACATTGATTTGGATATTGTTTCGCCCCCCATTGAAGAAGCCGAAGTACCTCAGGAAGAGAACATTGAAAATGAAATGTTAAATTATTACGGTGATTCTTCGGGAAACGCTGCACCGGAGGAAGTTGAAGAAGAACCGGCTCCGGAAATAAATAAGACGGAAGAAATTCAAAAACCGGTACTTCCGGAAGTGCCGAAAGGGATAACCGATTTGCCTGGCGATTTGTGGGGTGACGAAGGTGAAGAAAATCAACCGGAAATATCAACCCCCTCTTTTGACATTGCTCCTGTTTCTCCTCTTGAGGAGGAAGAAAATCCCGGAGAGGCAGAAGTAACGGAAACCCCTATGATTATTGAGAAAGAACCCCATAGAGAAGAGGAGCACAGATTAGAAAGCGGTGAACCGAAAGATGTGTCCGAGCAGATCCCTGAAACCGAAAGCTCTACGGAATTGACTATAGATTTTACAAAAATATCCGAAGACGCGGATAAAATTTTTCTCTCGCAGAATGAGAACGAACTGAATTCTAATTTTCTAAATTTGGTGAAAACCGCTCTGAACGTTGAAGTGGTGCTTTTCTTTAAATTCGACGGGAAAGAAAATTTAGTTGCGGATTTCAAAAAGGGTGAAACGGAAATTACTATTTCCGAATCGCTTGAGGGAAGTTCTTTCGGTAATTCTTTCCGAGACAACAAACCTCAGATTATTTCCTTACCCGGTGACTGGGAAAAATTGGAGACCAAAAATCTTCAACAATTGGGAATAGACATACGCAATTTATTGATTTACCCTGTCCGAACCCCAACGGAAAAATTAGGCGTGTTAACTTTAATCAATAAGAAGTCGGGTGAATTTACGGAAGAGGATGTAAATTCCCTCCGAAGATTAAAGGATTTGTACGAAGCAAGATTAAAACAATTCGCCTTTGCCCGCTCGCAGTTTTTGTCTCTAAAAGAAAATATTTACCAGCGTCTTGTTAATTTTTTAACCGCCAACGTAAAAGAGAAAATAATTATTGCTAAGAAATACAGCGAGAAAGCTCTAACGGAAGATGAACCGAAAAACTTAATTGAGTTAACAATAGAGCAGCTTGATCTTGCTCGGAAAGCCGTAAGCGAAATAGACTTGTTGAAAATAGAGCCTAAAGATTTGCGCTTGGTTGAACTTAATTTAAATGATTACATTGAGAAGTTTTTTGCAGAGAATGAAGAGCTTCTTAAATCAAAATATATTAACGTGTTCAAGAATCTTGAGGCGGATGTATTTGTCAAAATAGATGCCGAACTAATGAAGACGGCGTTGACAAAAGTATGTGAAAATGCCTGCGAGTCGATGCCTTTCGGTGGGAATTTTGTGATTAAGTCGTTCGCCGAGGGTAACAACGTTATTCTTTCTTTCATTGACAACGGTAACGGAATTGAAGAGGAAAATATTCCCTTGATTTTCGAACCTTTCGTAGCCTTTGCCAAGGAAGGACATCCCGGATTGGGACTTGCCATAGCTAAGAAAATTATTGAAACTCACAAAGGAACTATTTCGGCAAAGTTAAACGATAAACAAGGAATTACAATAGAGGTTAAACTTCCAACCGTTCAATATTAAAATGAATCCGTTGGTAATAATTTTAGGACCTACGGCAGTCGGTAAAACCCGCATTGCCGCAAAGCTTTGTGCCGAGTTCAACGGTGAAATTATTTCTGCCGACTCCCGCCAGGTTTACATTGGAATGGACATCGGTACGGGCAAAGATTTGGAAGATTACGTTGTTGACGGTTTCACCGTACCACACCATCTGATTGACATAATAGAACCTACCGAAGAATTTAATCTTTTTAGCTTTGTCGAATATTTTATTTCCGCTTTTGAAAATATTACACGGTGTGGGAAAGTCCCTTTCCTTACGGGCGGAACGGCGCTTTACATCGACGCTGTTCTGAAAAGGTACAAACTTTCCAAAGTCTCCTTTCGAAATAGACAAAATGAATTGGAAAAATTAACGTTGGAAGAGCTTCAAAAAAAGTTGCTTAATTTAAAACCGAATCTTCACAACAAAACGGATTTACTTTCCAAGGAGCGCGCAATAAGAGCAATAATAATTGCCGAGGATTCTTCTTACAATTCAACCCTCTCGTTTCCCGAATTCAAAGAACTTGTAATTGGGGTTAGGGACGAAAGGGAAGAATTGAAAAAGCGGATTGAACAAAGATTAAAACAAAGATTGGAAAACGGAATGATTGAGGAAGCTGAAAGCCTTGTAAATAAAGGGGTTTCATTGAACAAACTGAAATTTTTCGGCCTTGAGTACAAGTACTTGGCGATGTTCTTAAACGGTGAAATCAATTACGAAGAGATGTTTCGCAAGCTAAACCGGGACATTGCAAAGTTTGCAAAAAGACAAATGACTTGGTTTAGAAAAATTGAAAGAGATGGGACAAAAATAAATTGGATTCTCCCGGGGGAATTCCGTAGAGCGGAGGAATTGGTTCAAGAATATTTAAACAGGCAAAATTAAAATGTACGGATTGCCGGAGCATGTTAAAAAATATTTGCAAAAATATTCGTTGTTAAAATATTGGAACGTTGAGACACAGCCACAAGAAAAATTCAAATTTGCAATTGTAATTCCGGCATTGAATGAGTTTCAAAATATTGTCAAACTACTCGATTCTCTTTCGAAAAACAAGGTTGAAAAACCGGAAGATTTTTTAGTTCTGTTTGTAATCAATAATATTAAGGATGCAAACGAGGAAATAGTTAGCGGTAACAGACAAACTTTAAATTATCTTCAAGAAGTGAAAAAGAGTTCACCTTTCCAAATTGAAATAATCGATGCTTTTTCAGGTAAGCGGGCGTTGCCCCAAAAGACGGGCGGTGTGGGATTAGCACGTAAAATAGGGCTCGACGCAGCATTGCAGGTACTTGATTATTCATTCCGTTCGGGGCTTGTTTGTCTCGATGCCGATTGTGTGGTATCCGAAAATTACTTAAGAACCGTAGCTGAAGAATTTTCCTCACAGAATTTTCACGCAGGTTATTTTAAATTCGAACATCGTCTTGACGAAGATGAAGAAGTTAAGAACGCAATAATTTGCTACGAAATATTTCTGAGGCACTACGTTTTGGGATTAAAATTTGCACGTTCGCCTTACGCTTTTCACACAATCGGTTCGACAATGTTCTTTGACGTGGAAACTTACATTAACGTTGGCGGGATGAACAAGCGTAAAGCAGGCGAGGATTTTTACTTTCTTGAGAAAGTGGCAAAGAATTTTGAAGTTAAAGAAATTGCAGGGGCAAAAGTTTTTCCTTCGGCGAGGGCTTCCCTTCGGGTCCCATTCGGAACAGGGCAGAGGGTGCACAGGTTTTTAAATCGTACTCAGGACGAGTACCTTGTTTATTCGCCGGAATCGTTTCTTGTGTTGAAAAAGTGGAACGATATTTTTATCAATGTGGGAAAAGAGAGTGCGGAGAATTATTTGAAACTTGCCAGGAAAATAAATCCAGTGCTTGAAAAATTTTTAATTGAAAACGACTTTCCCCGGAAGTGGGAAGGAATACTAAAACA
>WFQV01000412.1 GCA_015486905.1 Melioribacteraceae bacterium
ATGGAATCGCAATGACGTCTCAATATCCAACCATCCAATCATCCAACCATCCATGCATGGAAGGAGGGAAAGGATGAATAGGTTTGAAAAATGAACATATTCAAAAGGGCTTAATAGTATCCTCAATCAAATCTTCGTTTTTTTGTCAAAATATTTTAACATTTCCGTAATAATTAAAATTGGGGAATTGGTTTCCGTCTTTGCCGCGCTAAGAATTATGAATGCTGAATGTTGAATTATAAGTTTAGAATAATTTTAACTTATTAATTAATCCGTGAGCATCTTTTTAATCCGTGTCATCCGCGTTCTATTTTCCAATCTTCGATAATCATAATTAGTCATGACAAATCTGCGTCCTATTTTCTCCTCCGTGAAAATCCGTTTATCCCGTGTCATCCGTGTTCTATCCAATCTGCGAAAATCTCTCAGTGTCTAAATTATTTCTTTGAGAGCGAGGAAGGGTTGAATTTCTTTTTCGGAAAGGGAGGCATATTCTTCTTTAAGTTCGGAAATCTTTCTGTCTTTTTCTTTTTCCAAGTTTTCAATATTCTTATTATGATTTTTAATAATAGACATTGAACGGTCGGTTGCGTATTTTTTTCTTTCTTTTAATTCAAGCTCTAATTGCCTTAATCCGATTTGCAAAATTGATTCCGACTTGCTCAATTGATTCTGCAGCCTTTGTTTCTTAGTGTAAAGTCTCAGCACTGAGGAAATTGAGCTGAATGCGGAAATCACTAAACCTATTATGAATGCCATCACTCCCCATTTAATTCCGTGTGAAATAATAATTGCAATTGCACTTGAGAAATTAGAATCTACTGCGGTAAAATCTGCCGTGTATTCGGCAAAACCGCCGGTGAGAAAAACGAAAACGCTAATCATAAATGTGTAAACCATACTGTTACTGAAAGATTTAATTGAAACTTCATTCTTGGATTTTTCCAAATTGTTTATCTCGATGTTCAATAAATCCGTTTTGTTTTGTACTTGATTTTCCAACAACCTTTTCTTTTCTTGGATTTCTTCTTCAATTTTTACAATAGAATTATGAATGCTATTTTCCAAATCTTCAATTCTTTTTTTCTCATCATTGATTTTTTCTTCGTAAAGTTTTTCGTGGTTTTCCAATTTACTTTTGTAATAGTCCTTAATATTTCCAATTATCGAATCAATTATTTTTTCTAACTTGTTTTCAATTGTTTGGAACGAAGCCAAGACCCAGAAATTGTTGGTATCTTTAAAATCCCCCATTAGTTTATTGACAAATGCCAAATCTTTTGAATGCGAAGCGATTAAATATTTACCTACTCGCTTTTCGTTTAATCCTTGAATCTTTTGCTCAATCCTTCTGCTTGCATCGTTGCCGTAATCAACTTTCTCACTAATTAATTGTTCGATGTTTTCAAATTGTTTGGAAAAATAGTTGAATTCAAATATGTGCGTAAGGAAGCAATTTTTAACGAAAAATTTGAACAATTTTAATTGGTTCGTAGTAATAAAGAAATTTAGTTTGTTTTGGTCCAAATCGTAAACTTGAGTTAAATACTCGCTGGTTTTTTCAACGTCATCTTGAAGAGCGTACGAATAAGCCAAATAAAATTTTGCGTTTTCCGCCCAACGATTGTGTTTCATCGATTCGATAAAGTAATAAGTGGCTTCATCCAGCTCTTCCATTTTAAGATGGACCAATCCGTTAAAAATATTCAAGATGTAAAGAATTCTTTCGGTAATTTTTGTCCTGTTGCTCATTCGCTCGAAGATTGAAATTGCTTTATCGAAAAGTTTTGCCGATTCATTAAAATCCAATAACGTTTCTTCCTCTGCAAATAGGATTGCTGAAATTAAAATGTTAATTATTTTTGTGTAATCTTTTTGAATTTTCTCCAAAATTGAACGTGAGTAGTAAAGTTTGGCTTCGAAGTTCGGAGAATCCGCCCATTTGTAAAAGAAGGTTTCTATTTGTTTGTTTAAGAAATGCAATTTTCTCACTTCGTGGGATTTTTTAGCGGATTCATTCAAATAGTAATATTCTATTAGGAAAGATTTTCCCAGATTGTTAATATCGATATAGAATTCATTTAATTCGAAAGGAAGTTTGAAGATGTTGTTCTTTATTAGGTGTTCAATTTGTTCTTCTAATTTTCTGGGCTTTTCAATTTCATTGGTATTGAAAAATTCGTTTCCCAATCTTTGGAAATGTAGGAGTTTACTTTCTGCAAAGTCCTCCCTCGGAGCAATATCAACAATCTCTTCTACTTTCATCCTTCCTTGGATATTTAGTTAAGTCCTTTTAAAAAGGTTATTAAAACCTTATTTCTCAATGCTATTATCGTAAGAGGGATTGAATTCTTTAGATGCCGGGTGTGAAAAAAATAATTTGCTGTGAAGAAAGAATCACAGGGCTAAACCGGAGTTCAACCCTGCGATGAGATAAAAGATATTTATTCCGTAGCGGCTCTTAATCGTTTTAGGAATATTGCAATTAAGCCTGCGGAAATTAGCGATGCAACTGTTAACAAAAGGAAAAATTGCCACAGTTCCCAGTTTTGGTAAAATCGTCCTACAAAGCCCGAAAGGTAATTGCCTATTGCCGTAGCGGCAAACCAGCCGCCCATCATTAATCCTTTCATCTTAGGGGGTGCAACTTTCGAAACGAATGAGAGTCCCATTGGACTTAAAAACAGCTCAGCAATTGTGAGCGTAAAATATGTTGACATTAACCAGTAAGGCGTTACGGTAACGGGTGAATATCCGCCGTTCAAACTATGTACCGAGCTTAAACCTCTTGATGCAAAAATCATTATTACGAACGCAGCTGCGGAAATTAACATCCCAATACCTATCTTACCAGGCGAGGAAGGTTCCTTCCCTTTCTTGTTCAAATATCCGAAGAATGCAACTATAATGGGAGTTAAAAGCACAATAAACATTGGGTTAAACGATTGGAACTGTTCAGGTGCAATTGGATTTTCCGGAGGGAAAGTTGATATTTTGTAAATTAAAATCACCAAACCCGCAATGAAAAAGCCTCCCGCTATTGCTCGTGCTTTGCCGGAAGAATTCCGCTTGAATAGTACCGCACCTCCGAGCAAAACAAAAAGAATTGCGTGGAGACCAATAATATCGAAGAAAACATAGGTGATGTTACTGACCTGGCGGTAAGTGTAATTCTTTGCAAACAGGGTTAAAGCCGCACCGTTTTGCATAAAAGACATCCAGAAGAAAATGACGATTGCAAAAACAGTCAACAACGCAATAACTCTTTCCTTCTCTTGCTTCTTTGTTAATACAATATCTCGTTCTTCGTTGATTTTTTTCTTCGAGGTGAAATCGGCATCCAAATAATATTTTTTGAAGGCAGTGAATATCACTATCGAGAAAAGCATACCGAGAGCGGCAACGGCAAAAGCGGCGTTGTAACCTTCTGCTAATGTTACGTGGTAGTGAGTCATTAAAAAATCTTTAACTCCCTTTGCTGCCTGTGGTGCGTAAAAAGCACCGATGTTTATTCCCATATAAAAAATATTAAAACCGGCATCTTTCAACGAACCGTTTTTATGTGAATACAAGTTACCGACAAGCACGGAAATATTTGCTTTGAACAAACCGTTACCAATGGCTAAAATTCCTAGAGCTGTAAATAATAGCGCCGATTCTTTCGTAGGGATAGACATCATCGAATATCCCACTGCCATTGTGATAGCACCGATAATTATCGTCTTTCGATAGCCCAAAAGGTTGTCTGCAATCCAACCCCCGACTATTGGTGTAAAGTAAACTAATGCTAAAAATATTCCGTAAACATTGGTTACGGTAGCTGTATCCCAACCGAAATTCTCTTGCATGTAAAGCACGAAAATTGCTAACATTGTGTAAAAACCGAAACGCTCCCACATCTCGGTAAAGAAGAGAACAGCTAACCCTTTTGGATGATTTTTGAACATATTTTCTCCTTAAATATTTTCTTTGCCATAATTTTGAATCAGAATTTCGAAAGATAAGAAAATAAATTTAGAAAAACCCTCTCTCGCAGAGAACAGATAACAGTGAACAGCGATCGACACTTAGCTGGTTCAGGATTAAAATCTGTGGCAAAAAATGATAAAATAAGAAATGAGAAACAAGAAATAAGAAATAGTTAAACGCGAGACGCCCGCCTTCGTCTGCGCTTCGCTTGACTACGTCGTGACAAGCAAGAGGTAAGACGTAAGAAGTTTGCGGTCATTCAAGTACTCGTATTCATTTGTTCTTAGTGATTTGTTCTTGGTTGAATAAAATTCGTGCATTCGTGGCTTTCCCGAATGCTGGCAACTTACGACTCGTCACTTAAGACTTACTACTCGTTAACCGTCATTTGCCCCGCCGGTGGCGGGACGTCATTCATTGTGGTGGAAAAGTTTAGAGTAGCCAACAACTTCGAAACCTTCGGCATCGTTTTTATTTTTCCAAATTTTCTTCTACAAACATTCGGTCCCCCGCATTTTGCTGGGTAAACTCTTCGGGGTCGGTCATTTTTCAAACCTATTCACCCTTTCCCCGCATTCTACGGGGCTAATTGGCAACCTGCCTCCCATCAGGCAGGCCTGTAATATTTGGCTTAAAATAAAGGATTTTATCATTTCTACTTGACTGAGAAATTATTTTTTGGACAGCCCCTTGATTTTAGGTATTTCCGCCTGCAATCTGATGCCAATATTTTCAAGTTCATTCTTCATATTTCAAAAAAGCTAAAATATATTGGTAATTGCAAATTGAAATAAATACTTACGGTAATGGTAGATTTATTTATAGACATTTCGCCTATGTCCAACTTTTATGACATAAACTAATAATTCTTTATCATCAATTGAGTATATTATACGATAGGTGCCCTGTCTAATTCGGTATTTTTTCTGACCGGATAGCTTTTCATAACCAATCGGACGAGGATCTTTTGCCAACGATAGAATCCTCTTCGTTATCCTTTCCAGATCTTTCTTTGGGGTCCTCTTTAGTTCTTTCACAGCTGATGGTTTAATTAGGATTTTATAGATAGCCACTACCTTTTAACTCTTTGAGTACGTCTTGGAAATCTAAATTCGGCTCATCTTTCCTTTCTTTAAAAGCGGATAAATCCTCCAAATCTTCTCCAAGACTCTGTTTAATTGCGATATTAACCAATTCCGAAATCGTTTTATCAATTTGAGCGGCTTTGATTTTCAAAGCTCGATGTAATTTGGGGTCCAAATAAATCGTAGCTCTTTTTAATTCGGTTTTCATCTTTTTATCACTTCCTTTTTCAATTACTGTAAATAAAAATAATAACTTAATGCATAAATGTCAAAATGTTTTAGCAACAAAATACTTCAACTACAAACCGTATAGCTCTTTTGACACTCTTAGCAACAATGTTAAAAAAGTAACGAATCTAATTGTTTTCAGCTCGTGCATATTTCCCACTTAGCCAAACATGGCAGCCAAATTTAAATTACATAGTACCCAATCTAATAGCAAGTTCAAATTAGTAAACTAAACTAAGACTTGATAAGTCAGCAGTTAAGTTTATTCATTTATTATGTTACATCGTATTTAGATTTTCAACTAAGAATCTGTATTTTTTTAGCAAAAATTTTTTTCAGCGTAAATCATAACACATCATTAAAATCAGCGTCCTATCCTCTCTTCCCTCGTTGCATTTTTTAAAAAATCTTAATTTTTACGGAACTAAATATTTATATTTAAAGAATAAATTTTGTTTTTTAATCGACTGGTAGAAATGAAAAAACTTCTTAAGCGCTTTGCAATCGGGACAACAATATTTATTGTTTTAGTAGTTGGAATATTTATTGCTCTAAACGATTACATTATGCCTGCATACGTGAACTCTCCCGAAGTTAAAGTGCCGGATTTAATAGGCAAACAAAAAGAAGAGGCTTTTAAGATACTGGAAACAATGCATCTACAACCGGTATTACAAGGTACAAGATACGACGAAAAATTTCCTAAGGACCAAGTAATGTTTCAAAATCCTCATGCAGGCAGAGAAGTGAAAATCAACCGCCGCATTTACCTTTACATTAGCGGGGGTGAACCGTTAATAAAACTTCCGAATTTGGTTGGTAAAACACTTCGTGACGCAAAAATCACACTTGAGAGATTGGGGCTTGCGGTTCACACGATAAAGAAGGTGCGCTCGGAGTTCCCTCCCGATATTGTTGTTGACCAGCAATATCCCGAAGGTACGAACCTTACAAAAGGAAACAGCGTGGACGTTAAGGTAAGCCTTGGACCGCAAATAGGAATGATTAGAGTACCTAATTTATTGGGTAAAACGTTAAGACAAGCACAAAGTGTTTTAAGAAGGAACTCTCTCAGAATCGGAAAAATAAATTACCAGAAATCGCCGAACCTTTTACCGAATACAATCATTGATCAGTATCCCGGCGAAAATAAACTTGTGAACGTAGGCGATAGCGTGGACGTTTTTGTAACTAAAAATTAAAGTGGAGTTGAGAGACAAATTCAACGGATTTTCACGAAAGGAATGGGACGCAGATTTTTCATGATTACTTATGATTTTCGCTGATTAGACAATAGAACACGGATGACACGGATTATTCAATTAAAAATGAAGAACCTACCTGCCCTGCCTGCCGGCGGGCAGGGTTCGCAATGTTTTCAAAGATTTCTCCCCCGCCAAGGCGGGGTCGAAATGACAGGCTTACTTTTTAGACACCCGCAGAGTGAGAAAAAACAAAATCTTTTTGGATGATTGGATGATTGGATGGTTGGATGATTGGATAAATGGTTGGAATGAAAGATGCAATTTGTAAGCTCTATCACTTAAATAGCGATTCTAATTGTAGAAATAAGGAATGTACAAATAAAAGGAAAGTTAGCTTGATTACATGTTTAAAAAACATTCGCGAAAATTCGTGTAATTAGCGGCTTAAAAAACAAATGAAAAAATTATTAGCTCCTTCAATTCTTTCGGCGGATTTTTCAAATTTAAGTCAGCAGATTCGCTACGCTGAAATGGGTGGTGCAGACTTAATCCACTGCGATGTAATGGATGGTCACTTTGTACCGAATATCTCCTTCGGACCGCTCGTGGTGGATGCCGTAAAAAGGTCAACAAGTCTCCCCGTTGATGCTCACTTAATGATTGAATCTCCCGAAAAGTACATCGAGCAATTTGCACAAGCGGGTGCCGACTTTATTAGCGTTCACGTCGAGGAAGTGGTTCACCTCGATAGAGTGGTAAATATGATTAAGGAGCTAAATGTTAAAGCCGGCGTAGTGTTAAATCCGGCAACTCCTTTGACTGTTTTGGACAACGTTCTGAGCATTGTCGATTTTGTCCTTTTAATGTCGGTTAATCCGGGTTTCGGCGGGCAGAGTTTCATCGGTTACACACTTGAAAAAATTAAAGCTCTGGACAAAATCAGGCAAGAACGAAACTTAAATTTCTTAATAGAAGTTGACGGCGGAATAGACGAGAACAATATTAGTAATATTTCGGATGCGGGATGCGACATTTTTGTTGCCGGCTCTGCCGTATTCAAAGCAGACAACATAGTGGAAGCCGTTACAAAATTGCGAAATAAAATTCTATCGGAATGACAATTCAGATAATTAACATATTTGAAAAATTCTTGTTCAAAAGGTACGGTAAGAAATACGGTATTTTCCACGAACTGTTTGCGCCTGACCAAGTCGGCTTGGAAGTTAGAAATCTTAATTACGAAAAAGCATTATTCCTGAAAAAAACTTTCTTGACTAAAGGATTTATTTCTTACTTAAAAGAAAAACCCCAAAAAGGGAAATACGATTTTTTAACCCTCGGAACTATCAGCTCGTTGTACGAGATAATTTCAGAAACAAACTCCTCCGAACATGACGAACTTCAAACCGTAATTTACGGTAAATTAAAAAACTACACCGACGACAAACGACAAGCACTGTTATTCTTGGAGGAAATGGGCTTGAACACCCAAAGCGTAATATCCATGGGAATATTGAACGTTACGCCGGATTCATTCTCCGACGGAGGAAAATATTTCGAAAAAGAGAAAGCATTAAAGCATACTATTGAGATGATTGACGAAGGCGCTGATATTATTGACGTAGGCGGGGTTTCCACGCGTCCCGGTGCAGAGGACGTTTCCAATTCCGAAGAAAGCGAAAGAGTGTTACCGGTAATAGAAATGATTCTAAAAGAAAAGCCCGAAACCATTCTTTCAATCGACACAACAAAATCCTCCGTTGCAGAAGAAGCATTAAAATTAGGTGTTAAAATAGTAAATGACATCAGCGGAGGAACGTTCGACAAAAAAATGTTTGGGACAGTGAGTAAGTTTAAGGCAGTGATGGTATTAATGCATACTAAGGGTAAACCCAAAGAAATGCAGAAGAACCCTTACTACGCGGATGTAGTAAATGAAATATTTGAATTCCTTGAAACTCGAATCCAAGAAGCAAAAAGAGCAGGAATTAGAAAAATAATTGTTGACCCGGGAATTGGCTTCGGTAAACGTTTGAGCGACAACTACGAAATCATTTCGAGAGCAAGAGAATTTAAGGCGTTGGGACACCCTTTATTAATAGGGCTTTCAAGGAAGTCGATGCTTGGGAATGCTTTGAATATTGAAGTTGGGGAGCGTGACGTTCCAACTGTGATAGCGGAAACTTTGGCAGTTAAAAACGGTGCGGATATTATTAGAACTCACAACATTTCTTATTTTAATTATCTGAAAAAAATAAATAATTTTATTAACAATCCTTTTGATTTGGAGAATGCTCGAAATATTTAAAATAGGTTTCCTGTCGGTAACGCTGTTAGATGTATTCGACATTATTATTGTTACGTTTATTTTCTACTGGCTTTACAAAATAATTCGAGGCACCGTAGCGGCACAAATTTTCTTGGGATTGATTATTGTTCTTGTCCTTTCTTTCCTGGCGCAAGCGGCAAATTTCAAGGCGTTGGGGTGGCTGCTGAAATTAATTTCGGATATTTGGGTTATTGCTTTCATTGTCCTTTTCCAGCCGGAAATAAGAAGGCTCTTGGTTTTACTCGGGCGTAACCCTCTTGCACGCCCTTTCTTTAAACACGGCAATAAAGACATTGCGGAAATAATTACGGAAGCCGCCTTCGAACTTTCTCAAGTGCAACACGGCGCTTTGATTGTGATTGTCCGTTCGGCGGGAATTAAAGGTGTGGTTGAAACCGGTGAGGAAATTAACGCAAAGATAAACAAGAATTTAATCCGTACAATATTTTTTCCGCGCACACCTCTGCACGACGGTGCAATGATTATCAAAGGAGATTTAATCCAAGCGGTTAGGTGCACACTGCCTCTTTCCTCGATGAACACTTACAACGATTACCCGCTGGGAATGCGGCACAGAGCAGGTTTGGGTATTACGGAACAAGCGGATGTGATTTCTTTGATTGTCTCGGAAGAAACCGGCAGCATCTCAATTGCCGACAACGGAAAGCTAATGCGCGGACTTTCGAGAAATTCCCTCAGCGAGTATTTGGAAAAGAATTTAACTATACAGCACGGTAAAGGCATTAGGAGTATTTTCGAGTATTTCAGACCATGAAAGCTAAAACGGCAGCGATTGTTCCCTTCTACAACGAAGCTTTCACTATTGGCAAAATTCTAAACGAACTTTTAAGTTATGTGGATTTTGTGATTGCGGTTGACGATGGTTCCAACGATAACAGGCAAAACGAAATTCCAAAGGATGAAAGAATTCTTCTCCTTCGGCATTCAAAAAATCTTGGCAAGGGTGCCGCACTCCGAACGGGACTTCGAAAAGCAATGGAAATAAATGTTGAGAAAGTAATAACCATCGATGCCGATTTTCAACACGACCCGGCACTCGTTCCCGAATTTTTAAAAAAATTAGACGAATGCCAAATAGTAGTTGGTAACAGATTGGAAAACATTTCCCCGATGCCTTTGCCGCGGAAATTGAGTAATTTTATTACTTCGTTTTTATTATCTTTAAAAACAGGAGTAAATATTAAAGATAGTCAATGCGGTTTTAGAGGTTTTCTGAGTGAGACGATCCCGCCGATAATAACCGACGAGAACGGATTCGAAGCTGAAAGTCTGATGTTAATTAAAGCCGCAAGGAACAATTTTTCAATTTGCTTTGTAAAGATTCCGACAATTTACGGAGACGATAATTCGAAAATGAAAAATATCCGAGCTATCTTTGGATTCATTAAAATTTTATTCAAGTAAATGGCTAAGTACAAATACGGCATACCGAATCTTAAAAAGAAAATTCCTTTGTGTGAAGGGGTTAAAATCACTTTGAAATACAAATACAAAAGGATTAAATTTCGTCTTGATAATTTTTTGGAAAACGATTCGGTAGAAAATCTCCACAATCTTAGGATTGATTTAAGACGTTTCCGTTACACTTTGGAAAATTTTGACATCTGTTTTAAAACAAGTCTTTTTTTTAAAGCTCTTGAGGAGTTAAAACATTTACAGGACGTAATAGGCGAAGGGCGCGACTTGGATATTTTGGAAGCAAAATTGCGAGCACTTAAGGAAAATAATTCAGTCGAACTTTCGGAGGAAACCAAAAAAGTTCTGTTCGGTAACAAAGATGTTTTAAGAAAAAATATTCGGAATGAGTTGATTAATTTCAGAAACAATAATAAAATTAAAATATTATTAAAAAAATCTAGGGAGGAACAAAAATGAAGTTAAAATATTTTTCTCACTCGGCTTTTCAAATTACTACAAATGAAGGAAAGGTAATCCTAATCGATCCCTATATTACCGGTAATCCCACTTCACCGGTTAAGGTCGAAGATGTTCATGCCGATTACATTGTTCTAACGCACGGTCACGGAGACCATCTGGGTGATGCAATGACAATTGCCGAAAGAGACAACTGTCTAATAATTGCTGTTAACGAATTAGCCGATTATATTGCCGCCAAAGGTTACAATGCTCACAACATGCATATCGGCGGCGGCTACAATTTTGAATTTGGAAGAGTTAAATTTACAATTGCTCATCACGGTTCCAAAACGCCCGACGGGGAGTACGTCGGCGAGCCGGCCGGAGTAATACTTTCCATCGATGGAAAAAATATTTACCATTGCGGTGATACCGGGTTGTTTTATGACATGAAATTAATCGGCGAGATGACGCCAATCGATTACATGCTTCTTCCCATTGGAGACAATTTTACTATGGGAATTGACGATGCGGTAAAAGCGGTTGAGTTGACAAATCCCAAAGTTGCCATTCCGATACATTACAATACTTTCCCCGTTATCAATGCTGACCCGAACGAATTTAAACAAAAAGTAGAAGCATTGGGTAAAAAGTCGATTGTTTTAAAATACGGAGAAGAAATAGAAATTTAGTTTGATTAAGTGAGGATTTAATGTCGAAAATTATTGCTATTACAAATCAGAAAGGCGGAGTAGGGAAGACCTCTACGGCAATTAACCTCTCCGCCTCAATTGCGGCGTTTGAAAAAAACACCCTTATAATAGATATTGACCCGCAAGCAAATTCATCCTCGGGAATTGGGATAATTGGCGAGGGAAATACGGTTTACGAAGCGATGCTCGGTTTGGAGGAAGCAGATGCGTGCATTGAAAAAACTCACATCCCTTTTTTGGATATTATACCTTCTAACATTAACCTTGTAGGTGCGGAAGTTGAATTGGTGAATATTGAAGGGCGCGAAACAAAGCTTCGGGATTCCATTCAATCGCTGCGTAATAATTACGATTTTATTTTTATTGATTGTCCCCCTTCGTTAGGACTCCTCACACTTAATGCGCTTACCGCGGCGGATTCGGTGATGATCCCCGTACAGTGTGAGTATTTTGCACTTGAAGGGTTGGGGCAATTGTTAAACACAATTAATCTCGTTAAGAAAAATTTCAATCCGCAGCTTATGATTGAAGGTGTTTTACTTACCATGTTCGACACGCGCTTAAGGCTTTCGCACCAGGTTGTCGATGAGGTTCGAAAATATTTCGGTGAAAAAGTTTTCAAGTCAATTATTAACCGTAATGTAAGAATATCCGAAGCGCCGAGTCATTCAAAACCGGTACTTCTTTATGATGCGCTTTCGAGAGGCGCTCGGGATTATATGTCCCTCGCAGAAGAAATAATTAAAAACAATCAAACTGCAACAGAGGAATAATGTCAAAGACCAAGACAGGTTTGGGCAGGGGATTAGACGCTCTTCTTAATCCCCAACTAAAAAAAGAAATTACAAAGGAAGTTCCTATTGAGGACAACAACGTCAAGCAAGATGATGGAAAATCCTTTAACGTAATTGCTAAAATTTTAACCTCTAAGGTTCGTCCCAATCCTTTCCAACCAAGAACGGATTTTGACAAAGAATCACTTGACGAATTAAAAAAATCAATTTTGGAAAACGGACTAATTCAACCTGTTACGGTAAGACGTGTCGAAGATGGCTTTTTCGAATTGATTACGGGTGAAAGAAGACTTAGGGCATTTAACGAGATCGGCTACAGAGAAATTCCCGCTTACATTATTAAAGTTGATTCGAAAGAAGCAATGCTTGCGCTTTCGCTTATTGAAAATATTCAGCGTGAAAAATTGAACCCGATTGAAGTGGCGCACGCTTACAAACGCTTAATAACCGAATGCAACCTTACGCAGGAAGACGTTGCCGAAAAAGTGGGTAAGGACAGAACAACAATCACTAATTCCATTCGATTGTTGAAACTCCCTACGGAGATACAGCAAAGTTTAATACGAGATGAAATAAGCGTAGGGCATGCGCGGGCGTTAATCAATCTTGATTCTTACGAACAAAAAATTGAAATTCTCAAACAAATTATTTCAAAAGGGCTGACAGTAAGAAAAGTAGAAAGCATTGTAAAAAAACTTAACAGAGATAAAGCTCCTACAAAGAAAAGAAAACCCGGACAAAGTAAAGATATCGATTCCATTCATATTGCCGCTTTGGAAGATAAAATGCGCCGTATCTTTGGTACCAAAGTTATTTGCAAACAAAAGAATAACGGCTCGGGTAGCATTGTAATTGAGTTTTACTCGAACGATGAATTGGAAAGATTAATTGAGTTGGTCGAATCAATTGAAGGTTAAATTATTCCTCACATTTGTTCTTCTTGCTTTTTCATTTGTGGCAGTCAATGCTCAAATATCTCCCGACTCTTTGGACAAAATTGACCTTAGTGATTCCGTATTTGTAATGCAAAAATCTCCTACCGGTGCAATGCTCAGAAGTGCTTTGCTTCCCGGCTGGGGACAAATTTACAACGGTTCTTATTGGAAAGCACCGGTTATTTGGTCTTTAATCGGTTATTTCGCTTATGTTTGGACGTCAACTAATAGTGAATATCAGAACTACCGTGAACTTTACAAAAAGAGCCTTAGTCAATCACGTAATGGTGATGAAACGTATTTGCGTTACAGAGAATTTTACCGCGACGAACGAGATCTTTTTGCCTTTTACATCGGTCTGACTTATTTTTTGAATGTTGTAGATGCTTACGTTGACGCTCATTTGTTCGATTTTAATGCACAGTTTAACAGGCAAACCGAATCACTGCAATTTAATGTGCG
>WFQV01000413.1 GCA_015486905.1 Melioribacteraceae bacterium
TTATCACTTCGGAAGTTTCATCGTAACTTAAATTCCGTTCTATTAAAATCGGTTCGGAAAATTCTACGTAAACTTTGCTGAACGGGTAAGGGATTTCAAAACCGTCCCAGCTTTTAAGTTTAACCGATTTTCCGTATCCGATGCCTGCAAGCAGTAAAGGCTTCACTGCTCTCTGTGCGGCAATAACCGCGCCGGCTTTAAATTTCTTAGCAGGGCCCAAAGGTCCGTCCGGCGTAATAACAATAGTCTTTCCTTCGAGAGCTTTATCGGTTAAAATTTGCAATGCTTCTTTCCCGCCTTTGCTGCTTGAGCCGCGCACCAAATCGTATTTCCAATGCTTTAAGACTCTCGTCAAAAGCTCCCCGTCCTTGCTTGTGCTTACAATAGCCGCCGGGTTATTTTTCCTAAAAAGATGCCAGCCTATTAACATTTTACCGTGCCAAAATGCGGCAACAAAATTTCCGTTTTTCAAGTCAGCCTTTGTTTTGTTTGGTTTTACTTTTGTCGTCAATAAAAGTAAATCAACAATAAAAGGGAGCAAAATGTTTCCAAGGCTTCTAAGAATATTTCTATTTGACTCTTTAAGCTTCATTCATCATTGCCAAAATTATTTCGGCGCTCCTTTCCGAGGGACTGCCGTCGAAGGCAAGTATCTCTTTCACTTCTTTCAAAGAACTTCTGAGTTTTTCGTATTCGCCTTTATCCGTCAGGTATTTTTTTACAGAGGAATAAAGACCGTTAACATTAAAATCTTTTTGAACAAACTCTTCGATTATTTTTTTCTTAACTATTATGTTCGGCATTGCAATGCTGTTTAGCTTCACGAGGTTTTTGCCAATGAAATAAGTGAGTGCACTGGTTTTGTAAACCACAACTATCGGCAGGCCTATTATAGCTGCTTCCAAGGAGGATGTCCCGGATTTAATAATTCCGAATGTTGCATGCTTCATTAAATTGTAATTTTCTTTCTCGATTATTTTTATAGAATCGTCTTTTACAAAATCAGCGATGAAACTCTTTTCAATGTTTTCAGCTGCGGCAATAACTATTTCGAGATTAAACTCTTTCTTCAACTTCGAGCTTGCTTCCAAAGCTACGGGGAGAATCATTTCAATTTCATGCTTTCTGCTACCGGGCATAATTAGTAAAATATTTTTGCTCTCGTCTAAGTTATGCCGGCGGAAAAATTCACTTCTGTCGGCAAAGTCAAAATTTTCAATCCTTTCCATTAGCGGGTGACCAACGTATTCGGCTTTGACTTTGTGTTTGTCGTAAAGCTCTTTCTCAAACGGAAAAACAACCAGCATTTTATCCGTGAATCTTTTAATTTTATTAACTCTCGCCATTCCCCAAGCCCATATTTGCGGGGAGATGTAATAAATAATTGTCTTATTCAGTCTTTTTAATTTTTTTGCGAAGTTAAGATTAAATCCCGGGTAATCAATTAAGATAATAAAATCTATTTTGTTATCTTCTATTACTTTCAGCAAGTCCTTCTGAACCCTTTTAATAAAGGGGATGTGAGCTATTACCTCCTTGAAGCCCAAGAATGCCAAGTCTTTAACGTTGTAAAGCAGTTCGGCTCCGGCGCTTTGCATCCTTTCGCCTCCGACTGCAAATATTTGGAGTTCACTGTCGAAGGCTTTTAGTTTTCTAACAAGTTCCGAGCCGTGTAAATCGCCGGATGCTTCTCCGGCTATTATTAAAAGACTTCTTTTCAATTTCCGAACCAAATAAAAATTATTAATAAAATTAAAATTACCGAAGTAAAAGCCTGAAGCGTTCTTTTTTCCGAACGCAGACCGGCTTTTAGATTTAACGGCGGTTGTTTGATGCCCGGGTTTTTGTACTTCCTTAAAGTAGGGATTAACCTCGGCACGCTTTTTTTGTAAGATTCATATTTCTCGCCGAAGGCGGCATCCAAGTATTTTTCTTCGGAGTCGATAATGATTCTGTATTGAATGTAAAACCAGATTATTGCAACTATTTGTAAATAGGGGAAAAGAGCGTTGGACATTATTCCCACACCGGTGTAAAGCAGTATGTTGCCCAAATAAAGCGGGTTGCGCACGTAAGCGAATGCGCCGCTAACCACGAGGTAAGTCCCGCCCACCGAGCCGGTTGTTCTTGTTTCGCTGCCTGCGTAAGCAACTCCCCAGTACCTGAACAGTTCGCCCGATAATGCAATCACAAATCCAACGACCATGCTTTCGGTAGTGGGCTTGGCAAAAGCAATCATTAAAATTAAAAAGGGGATAGGTGTGTAGCTTCTGTAACTGAATATTTTTTCCGAAATCTCTTTCTTCATTTTTATCCTTGTAAATAGACCGCTCTGCGGTTTAGCTCCGCTTGGCGGCGTTTTCTGATTCTTCTTCTTTTACTTAATTCCTCGATGCGAAGGATTATTTCATTAAAGTTTTCAAACGGGTAATAAGAAATTCTGTTCTTCTCACAATATTTCAGCAGTGAATTTTTAGCAAAAATAAAATCGGTAAATTGAGCCGGACAAGTATCCGAGAAGCCGTCACCGATGTAAATCGTTATGTCGTCGTCCGCACTGTTGTTAATTATGTGATTCCTTTTGCAGTTTGCACAACGGTCGCATTCTTCGTCCGTGTAAGGAAACACAGGGTAAATTCTGCCGTTGCGGAACTCTGCAATGTTTGAGTAGAGCGTCAAATTTTCCAAGCCGTAACGCTTGAGGATTTTGTTAATGTAATAATCCAATCCGTCGCTTAGCACAAAAATCTCATGCCCATTCTCGTTGCAGTAGTTTACAAAATCTAAGAATGTTTCGTCAACTTCCATTGAATTAATGAACTCATCGAACTTTTGCATATCGAGTGAAGGTATTGTTTCGCAGAGTTGAATCCAAGTTTCTTTGGAATTTATTTCTTCGCTTATCCAACGTTGAACAATTTCACGGGCTTTATCGGGGTCGCCGAAAGTAAGGAACATATTTTCCCCTACGTCTTTCTTTGTGATTGTCCCGTCGAAATCGACGAATATTTTAAACTTATGTGGATTTTCGGTAATCATTAATTGTTAGTTGCTTCCGATAATTGTTCGTTAAATTGTACACCCACAAGTTTGGAGATGCCTTCCTCTTGAACCGTAACGCCGTACATATTTTCCGCAGCTTCCATTGTTCTTTTGTTGTGCGTAATAATAATAAACTGTATTTTACCGCTAAATTCTTTCAGCAATCTGGTGAAGCGTGAAACGCTTGCATCGTCGAGCGGTGCGTCAATTTCGTCCCAAATGCAGAAGGGGCTCGGTTTAACGAGATAAATTGCAAAGAGCAGAGCAATTGCGGTAAGCGTCTTCTCTCCCTGTGAAAGTAGTTCTATTGAAGTGGGACGCTTGCCGCGGGGCTTTGCACTTATTTCTATTTTCGCTTCGAGCGGGTCAACCCCTTCCTCCAATTTCAAATCCGCTTCGTCGCCTTCGTTGAACAAAGTTTGAAAAATTTCCTTAAAATGTTCGCGTATCTTTTCAAAGGTTTCCAAGAAGTTCTTTTCCGCTGTCTCATTGATTTCTTTGATTGTGTTAACCAAATCCTTCTCGGATTCAACCAAATCGTTCCTTTGCTGATGAAGGAAATCGAGACGCTCCTTTTCCTCTTCGTATTCGGAGTAGGCGAGTAAGTTAATGGGTCCTAAGTTTTTTATTTTTGCTTTTAATGTTTGAACCTCGTCCGCCTCGGCGTTGTAATTAAAGCTCTCCAAATCTTCAAATTCTTTTAACTCGAGTTCAACGGAATAATTTTCCTTTATGTTGTCCGCAATGTTTTGAAGTTCAAGAGTCAATTTGTTTTTCTCGATGTCTATTCTGTAAATCTCGTCGGAAATTTTTTCGCGGTCGTTTCGTAAAACGCTAAGTTGATTTTCTAATTCCGTCGATTTTGAACGAATATTTTTTAATTTCTCTTCTATTTCCTTTTCTTCGGATTTCAGTTTCTCTTTCTCTTGCAGAAGCTCTTGGTGGCGGATGTTAATTCCTTTCGTGTTGTTCTTAATTGTTTCAATCTCTTCGGTGGAATTTTCTATTTCTTCACGTCTCTTTTCTTCCGTTGCTTCAATATTTTCAACTGCCTTTTCGGCACGTTGTGTGGAATTAATTTTATTTTGCAGTTCGCCCTTTAAACGCTCTGCTTCTAATTTGAGGTTGTTAATCTCGTTAAGTTTTGAGTTAAACGTATTTTCAATTTCTTTTAAAATGTTTTCCTTTTCGCTTAACTCGATTTGTGTTTTTTCGCGTAATATATTCTTCTCGGAAAGTTGTCCTTTCAACTCGTGCGACTTGTTGTCCCAATCGTTCGATTCCCTTGCGAGTTTTTGAATTGCCGTTTGAGCGTTCTCGATTTCTTCGGAAGCCTTTTCGTTTTCAAACTCGAACTGTGAAATTTGTTTTTCTATTTGATTCAAGTCGTTCAAAAGAATTTTGCCTTGCGAAGAAATGTGGTTCAAATCGATTGAGGATAGCCGTTCTTCTTTTTCGGTAATTAAATCCTGAAGCTCTTTTAATTTTGCTTCGTGTAAGGGGAGCTGTTTTACCAAATTCTCTAACATTTGTTTTCTACCGAACAGTGTTTCGTCGAGTTTCGGCTCGGAGCCTGCTTCCACTATTCCGTTGCTTTGTACGAAGTCCCCGTTTAATGTAACAAAATTGTAATCGGGGTAATCTTTAATCAAGGGGAAAGCTACGTTAAGATTATCTACAACCACCGTGTTGCGGAGTAATTTATTAAAGAAAGGTTTCCACTTGGTTTTTGTCCGGACAAAATCGGATGCCCAACCCGTAACGCCCTTCTCTTTTTTAAGTTTCTTTTGCATTCTGTTTTCGGCGAAGGATTTTAACTTGTTAGAGAAACCTTTCCTGCCGCTGCCTGCCGAAAGGAGAATGAAGGAAGCCTTACCGAGCTCGTTTTTCTCCAGGTAACCGATTGCCTTTTTCAAATCGTTCATATTCTCAATTAAGAGATTGTTAAGAACGTTTTTAAGCGCCGCATTCAGAGCGTAGCGGTATTTATCCGATGATGTACCGGCTACATCGGTGATTAAATTTTTCTCCTTGTTTGTCCAGCCTTCCGATTCCAAAAGTATTTTCGAGCCTTTGGAGACGCCTTCAAGGTTGGTGATTAAGTTTTGGAGAAATTCAATCTTATTTTTAATATTGTTGATGATGCTCTTTCTCTCAAGTTCTTTTTCTCTAAGTTTGGCTATGTCTTTTTCAAGGGCTTCTTTTTCCTTTTGTTTTTCCAGCAGAAGGGAATCGGTCTTTTCAATTTTCCCCTGAAGCTCGATTTTTTCTTGTGACAGTTCTTCTAAGAAACCTGCGCTCTTAGCAATTTTATCCGTTATTTTCTGAATCTTTTCATTAATCTCTTGAATCTTTTCGTTTGCTTCGGCTTCGTTTGCCTCGGCGTACTGAAGTTGGTTTTCAATTCTATTTGTTTCTTTTACTACCTCAAGGAGGAAATCGTTTTTCTCTTTAACGGAGTTTTTTGCTTCGTTGAGACTGTCTTTAATAGCTTCCCAACTTTCCGTTTCCTCGGCTATTAACTTTCCCTTTCGTGAAATTTCTTCTTGAATTTCGTCTATCTTAATTTGATTTTTTTCAATTAAATTTTTATTTGTCTCTTTCTCTTCGGCTAAATTTTGCAATTCCGTTTCGTAACGGCGGATGTTGGAATGTAATGAATGTAATTTCTCTTCGTTTACCGAAAGGTTCTTCTGCGATTCGTGAAGTTTTTCGGAGAGAGTCGAGATTGCGAATCTTTTATTGTTTAACTCTTTTTCAATCTCCGAGATTTTACTCCGAATTTCAATTAATTCGTTTTCAATTTTTCTAATGTTGTTGTCGATTTCGTTCTTGCGGGAATTTAGTTGCTCCCTGTTTGCACTTAAGGAAGCAAGTCTTTTGTTGTAAAGAGCAAATTCGTGCTCTGCCAAGTTCAATTCTTTTTCACGTAGAATGCTCTGTATTTGATTGTACTTATCGGCTCTCTTTGCCTGACGTTCCAATGAGCGGACGTTTTTCTCAACTTCCGTAACGATGTCGTTCACTCTCGTTAAATCCGCTTTCACGTCGTCCAATTTTTTGAGTGAAAGTCTGCGCCGCATCTTGTATTTATTTACACCTGCCGCTTCTTCGAAAAGTTTCCGCCTCTCGTCGGCTTTACTGCTGAGAATTGTTTCAATCATTTTCAATTCAATTACCGAGTAGGCGCTTGCGGCAACGCCGGTATCCATAAAGAGATTTGTAATATCTTTTAATCTGCAAATATTATTATTGAGTAAATATTCGCTTTCACCGGAGCGAAAAATTCTTCTCGTTACTTTTACTTCCGTGTAATCGGTTTGAAGTTCACCGTTTTCATTAAAAAGTGTAAGTGAAACCTCCGCCATCCCCATGGGCTTACGGTGGCGGGTACCGTTGAAAATCACATTTTCCATTTTGTCGCTTCTTAATACGGCGGATTTCTGCTCGCCTAATACCCAGCGGATGGCATCGACTATGTTGGTTTTACCACTGCCGTTTGGTCCTACAATGCCGGTTACCCCTTTGGTAAAATTTATCACCGTTTTGTTTGCAAACGATTTAAATCCGAACAGTTCTAATTTCGATAAGTACAATCTTCAACCTTCCTAAATTAACGGATATTCTTTTAATGCAGCTAAAATGTAATAAAGTGTGTCTTGTGTTGCCTGGAAGTAAACAATTTTTATTGCAAGAAAAATTAATATGAATAAAATTCCCCAGAAATAAACGGCTCTCGGCGTTACGTCGAAGATGATGTAAGTCCCCATAAACAATCTTTTAATCGTCCAGAGCAAAAAGAGAAGGAGTAAAGCGTAAATGTAAATATTAATGACGTTTGCCAACAAAATTTTGTGAAGTACTAATTCCAAAGGCAGTAAAATAGTTAACGGTAAAAATGACCAGACAGTAACGAAATAAATATTTGAGAAGAAAACTTTCTGCTTAACGAATAGCGAGCCGATTTTTAAAATGCCCGCCATTATTGGAAACAGTAAAATTGAAAATCCCCACAGAATGAAGAAAGAAGCAATAGGATGCCAAGCCAAGTAACTTAATACGTTGGTGAGGCAAAACGAATTAAAAGCAATTAAAATTTTTTCAAGCAGAATGTTCATTCTTAGGAAATAGAGAATAATTGTAATCAGCAAAGAGTGGGCGCCGGCAAGTACTAGCATTAAAATAAATGCGTGAAAGCCCGAAAGTATTCGGTGGTCGCGAATGTCGGCAAAAAAGTTGTAGGGACGAATTAACGAGCGGGTCGCATCTTCCCTGAATTGGCGTTTGGAATTGAACAGCAAGCCCATTATTATTCCGAGAATTAATCCCATTAGAATGAAGAAGACAGGGGAGCGGCTTTTGCGGGTACCAAGTAATATTTTCCCCCCTTTCCTATTGAATAATTTTGAGCTAACTATTCTTAAGCCAAGACTGTTAACGTTTCTGCTTTCGTTTGTCAAACCTATTCGGTAAACGTTGTCTTTGCTGTATCCGGCGTAGAAAGATGTAAAGTCACCCCGGTAATCGAATATCGAATTGATTACGAAACCGTTTGTCCTTTGGCGTTTGATTCTGTCTATTAAACCCGAGAAATAATGCGCCTGTGCTTCAATTGAATATTGATTTAAATAACCGTTTGTGTGTCCGTAAACTTTCGGATAAGAAATTTCGGAGATAAAAGTTTTTTCCGATATCGGAGAGTTTTTAAGCGAATCGAAGAAAGATGTGTAAGGTTTGGCGTAAATTTCTTTACCGTAGAGCCTTAAGCCGGGGACTCCTACCGAGGGGAAATCCTTAAAGGATGCGAAAGTTAAAAGGTCTTTGCCTGAAACGGTCTTTGCTAATTTTGAAATGAACGCACGTGTTTTTGTGTTGCAATTAAGATACGAAGAACCCAACCCAAAAATTATTACGTTCTCAAATTTTGAATAATAATTTGCTGCGGTTTTTAGAATGTCCGTTATTCGCTTGACGTAACTTTTATCGGTGGTAAATTCCGTCGGCGGATTGTTCAACGGAATTTCAACAATAGGAAGCAATCCGATTTCTCTGCAAAGTTTTAATTCGAAAGGGTAGGGGTAAGTGAATTTAAACCGCACCGTATTGAATCCGCTTTTTTTAATGAGTTCCAAGTCTTTCTTGACAGAATTAAAAAAAGTGTCTTTCAGAATGTCGATGTCAGGCTCGGAGTAAATTGTTCCCACAAATGAAAAGGGATGACCGTTCAAGAACATCCCTTCCCGATTTTGCGATAAATCGAAAATGGAAAATTCTTTTTGAAGCTTGTCAACCGTCTCTCCGTTTTCGATTATTGAAACGGTCAAGTGGTAAAAATTCGGCGAAGCAGGCGACCAATATTTTACACCTTTTAATTTTAATTTGAAACTCAAATTTTCCCGATTTGCCAGGTATTTAAAACTTTTATTAATCAAAACAGCGGAGCTTTCATCGTAAACTTTTGCCCTGACTACAATCTCTTTATTGAGTGACGTGTCTTTGCTATTTTGCGATACCAAATCGAGGTTACAAAAAATCTCAGCGGTTTTCCGCGGAGTGTTTTGCTCCGTTCTAATTTTTAAATTTGCTACGCTTGAATTAGGCAGCGTTTCTAGTAGAACGTCCCCCAAAATTCCCGCATGGTATTTGGGAAATAAAAATCGCTGTGCAACCGGAAGTGTGATTTTATTGTCGAGATTTCCATTAACGATGATTTTTAAAACGTTCTGTCCTTTGTTCAAAGCTTCGGGAGGTAAAATAAAATTAACGGGTACCGCCCCGCCGGCACTGTGGTAAACTGTAATGTCATTTAAGAGAAATTCGCCGGAGTAATTTAATCCGTAAATAATAAGGCGTAAATTTTTATCAAACAAATTGTCGGTTAATAAAAAATCCTTTTCAAAAACCAACTTATCCGAGTTTTGAAACGTTAAGGGAATTTTTACTTTTGTCCTTTTCTCTGGCTCTTCCTGCTTGTAAACGTACCAATTATCATTCAGCGAAATAATTTGTCTGAAATTTGATGTTCCTTCAACAGCAAGATTTTCCTTAGTGAGACCGGTTGGAAGCAGTTGAATGATTTTAATCTGAGCAAAAGAAGAAGCGGCAATTAAGAGAAAAACCGTTATTTTAAGCGTTAAATGATTTCTTTTCATTTCTTGTAAATTCTAAAAAAATAAGACTTTTAATATAATAAATATGCGAGGGCAAATCAATTTTTGAATGGGCTCAAAAGGTGCTGATTTGGGTACAAGTTTAAATTTGGTTGCAAAAATAGAAATTATTAGAAATGAGAAACTAGAAATAAGAAAATAAGAAATTGTTAAACGCGAGACGCAAGAGGTAAGACGCTAGACAGGTCCGGCTTCGCCCTCGCTATCCCGCATTTGTGGGAGGCTACGTCGGGAGACGGGGTGTTGAAAAATTTGAACTTTTAACTACACCAAACATTTTGATAGATTGCTTCACATCGAAACCTTCAGCATCGTTTTTGTTTTTCCAAATTTTCTTCTACAAACATTCGATTCCCCGCATTTTGCGAGATAAACTCTTTGGGGTCGGTCATTTTTCAAACCTATTCTCCCTTTCCTTCCTTCCCTTTCAAAAAGGGAAGAAGGGAGAGGCTCTCAAAACTTACAAAGAGTCAGCCCTCCCTTCGGGAAGGGAGGGAAAGGGTGGGTTGGGAAAAATAAGGAAAACAAAAAATAGTAACAAACCGCTCAAGAGGAAAAGACAA
>WFQV01000414.1 GCA_015486905.1 Melioribacteraceae bacterium
ATGTAAAGCCTGTAGGAAGAAGAATCCAACTTGGTAAACGGCATTACTTGTTTTTTGGCAAAGTCACCATTAATGTAAAATTTTTCCTTTCCAGGCATAAAAGTAACTGCAAAGAAAACCCACTGTTTAATAGGAACGGAAGTGGAATCGACGATTGTTTGGTCGAGGCTCATTCCCAGTTGATTATTTTTAATGTAAACCGAATAGCCACTGGATAAGCCTGATTTCGAAACTATCGGTGCAGAGTGATTCTCGGGTAAATAAATCCAACCGGTAATGGTTAAACCGTATTTGGCATTAAGCGAAGTGTCTTTCCCACAATCGATGTAAGCACTATTCCCGTCGAAATAAAATGCAGAACTGTCTTTTCCGAATCTGTCCGTTGTGGGAGTTACTCCGTTCAGTACGCCGTTGTTGCCGTTCCCGCTGGAATCCGCCGCGCTGCCATGAGTAAAAGGATAATAAGCAATCAAACCTCCTGCCACAAGGTTCGGAACGGTTGAAGCGGCTTTTGAGGCATCGCTTTCGTTACCGTCGGCATCTTCTGCAGTAACTCTGAAAAAGTACTCCGTTCCGTTTTTCAATCCTTTAACCAAATAAAGAGTATCGGGAGCGGGTACGCTTGAAATTAAATTGTAACCTTTGGTGGTATCTGTTGAAGAATAGATGTTGTATTTTATTACATCGCTTTCCAAGTTTTGTCTCCAACGCAAAAGCACCATGTGGTCGGAAGCAATGACATTCAAATTTACCGGCGGTGCCGGTACACGCGTGTAGTATGAATTGTCTATTAGAACGACGAAATTGTCAACCATTTTTTGCGCGATATAATTAAACATTCCACCAACCATTATTTTCTCTTTTGAGAGAGCAATGGTTGAAATATCCACGTCAAATATTGTTGTTGTTTCCGGTACCGGATTCCAATTATCATCAATGGTGCCGTATTTGTAACTTAACCTTGCAAGATGTTTAATGGGTTTCCACCCTATGTTTTCAAAGTCCCCGGCTGCGTAAACATATTCGTTATCCGAAGTTAAAACGAAGACGGGTTTATCAGGCTCGGGGTCCCAATTAGGATAGACCGCTCCGGTGGCTAGGTCTAATTTTGCCAGGTATTTTATTTGTCTGCCGCCGATGGAAGTAAAATGCCCCGCAACAAAGATATTGTTTTTGTTAATGTGAATTGAATTAACAATCCTGTCGGGAGAGGGTAGCCAATTCTGGTCTTCCGTTTCGTCTTTAATTGAAATTCTTCGGAAGTAATTTAAAACGGTTGTACGGTCTTGATTGTAAAATCTTCCGGCGGCGTAAACGTAGCCGCCGTTTACTGCAATTGTGCTAATATCTCCGAGTTCAAGCCCTTGTGAAATACTGGGGTTCCAATCTAAAGCTCCACCGTTCGAATTATTAAGCATAGCAATGTGGTCCCTATCCGCCCCGCCAATGTTTGTAAAATCGCCGCCCACTATTAAAGTATCGCCTTGTAAAGCAATGCAATTAACACTACCGTTTGGGTAGGGGAACCAATTAACATCCGCAGAGCCGTCCGTTTTATTTAACTTCGCAACATTAATTGCATTGTCGTTTTTAATGTGTGTGAAATAGCCTGCAACGTAAACATTGTTTTTGTCAATTGCTATGCTTCCTACTGAGCCGTCCGGTGAAGGCATCCAGCTTTTATCCAAAGTAAAATCATCTTTGTTTAAGCGCACGAGATTTTTTACTGAAATTCCTCCCACGGTGGAGAAATTCCCGCCGAGTAAAACTTTGTCTCCGTTGAAAGCAATTGCATGAACGGTACTATTCGAATTGGGTATCCAGGATTCATCGGGTAAACCGTAGGATTCGTCAATCCTTGCAATGCGGTTTATTTTCTTTCCACCTATTTCGGTGAATTGTCCTACCACGTAAAGTTGATTATCCGATGCGGTAATATCCTCGACGAAATTATTTGGGTTGGGTTCCCAAATCAAACTTGTTTTCCCGACATCGGTTCCGACCTCAGCAAGGAATTGCCTCGGCATTAATGAATCGATTCCAATTTGTGTAAACTCTCCCGCTAAAAATATATGTCCGCCATCGAGCACAATTTTTGTAACTCTATTGTTCGGCGTGGGACGCCAGAAATGTTCTCCGCCTACTCCGCCATTGGTGTCGTTCACCCTTGCAGCGTAATACCAAGCGCCTATTCCCCAAAAGGAGGTGAAATCACCGCCGACGTAAATGTTACTGCTGGAAATTGCAATCGTACGTACAACATTATCCGGCATAGGATACCATTCCGTAACCAGGCTTCCGTCGGAGGTTTTTAACTTTACCAAAAAAGGACGGTGGGTTCCGGCAATGTTACTAAACCGCCCACCCAAGTAAATATAGTCTCCTGCCGGAGCAATAGCCAAGACCATCTCATTCGGTTCGGGGTCCCAACCTATTACAGCCGAACCGTCCGTTTTATTCAACTTTGCGAGGTAATGCCTTTCCTGTCCTCCGATTGAGGTAAAGTAACCTGAGACGTAAACGTAATCTCCGCCAATGGCAATTCTTTCAATTTCTCCGTTGGGGGCGGGATTCCAATCGGAGACAGTACCGTCGGCATTAATTTGTGCCAGATTATTTCTTAGGGAATCCCCCACTTTCGTAAATTTGCCTCCGATGTACCACCCGCCGTTGCCGTCGGGAATGCAAACGTTAACTGTTCCGTTAACTATTGGAAAATTCATGTCGGGAGTTGTTTCGCTTTTTGTAATCAGTGCCGCGTGACCCGTTGTGGGAC
>WFQV01000415.1 GCA_015486905.1 Melioribacteraceae bacterium
GAAAAGAAAGCAAAATTCACACACGTTTCAATGGCTAAGCGAAACAATTGTGAAAAAGCACTTGAAGTTGCGGGAATTGCAAGGGAAATTTTAGGTGCGAACGGAATCTCCGGCGAATACCCGATAATGAGGCATCTTGCAAATCTTCACGCAGTCAAAACTTACGAAGGCACACACGAAATGCACACTTTGATTTTGGGAGAAATGATTACTGGATTCCCTGCATTTGATTAGAAAAAGGAAATAGAAATGGAAAATAAAGTAATAAAAGAAGGACTGACTTTTGACGATATTTTGTTAGTTCCCGCCCGTTCCGAAGTCCTGCCGCGGGAAGTTGACGTAACTACGTATTTAACGAGTGAAATAAAATTAAATATTCCTCTTATTTCTGCAGCGATGGATACCGTAACCGAATCCAAAATGGCTATTGCAATGGCGGCTCAAGGTGGAATAGGAATTATTCACAAAAACATGACAATTGAACAACAAGCCTCGGAAGTCGACAAAGTGAAACGTTCCGAAAGCGGAATGATTACCGATCCCATTACACTCCTGCCCGAAGCCAAGATTTCGGATGCATTAAAAATTATGGCTGAATATCACATTTCGGGCATTCCTGTCATCGACGAAAAGAATAAATTGATTGGTATTATTACAAACAGAGACCTGCGATTCGAGCCGAATTTGAATCTTCAGGTTAAAGATTTAATGACAAAAGAAAATTTACACACTGCTCCGGTCGGTACCACATTGGAGCAAGCAGAAAAACTTCTTCAAACATTTAAAATTGAAAAGTTGCCTGTTGTTGATGACGATTTTACGTTAAAGGGATTAATTACTTACAAAGACATTTCCAAGAAAAGGAAGTATCCGAATGCTTGTAAAGATGAATTGGGGCGTTTAAGGGTCGGAGCCGCTGTGGGAGTTAGCTCGGACACCTTCGAAAGGGTAGAGGCATTAATTAATGCCGGTGCGGATGTGGTGGTTGTGGACACGGCACATGGTCATTCGGCGGGTGTTATTGCCACAATCAAAGAGATTCGGCGTAAATACAAGGATTTACAGCTAATTGCAGGAAATACCGTCAGTAAGGAAGCCGCGTTGGAATTAGTGGAAGCGGGCGTAAATGCGGTGAAAGTCGGAATTGGAGCAGGTTCAATTTGCACTACGAGGATTGTAGCCGGCGTTGGAGTGCCTCAAATTACCGCTGTGATGGAAACGGTAAATGCACTTAAGGGAAGTGGTATTCCCGTTATTTCCGACGGTGGAATAAAACAAACGGGCGACGTTCCGAAGGCAATTGCCGCCGGTGCCGATTCGGTAATGATTGGCGGAATGTTCGCCGGTGTTGAAGAAACACCCGGCGAGAAAGTACTTTATGAAGGCAGAAGTTTTAAAGTTTACAGAGGAATGGGTTCGATAGGAGCAATGAAGGAAGGGAGCAAGGACCGTTATTTCCAAGATATGGAAGAAGACATTAAAAAGTTAGTCCCCGAAGGCGTCGAGGGGCGCGTTCCTTACCGCGGACCTTTGTCCGATACCGTTTACCAATTTGTAGGCGGCTTACGCTCCGCCATGGGTTATTGTGGTGCTAAAAATATTGCCGAGATGAAAAATGCAAAATTTGTCAAAATAACGAACTCCGGCTTGCGTGAGAGTCACCCGCACGATATTATTATTACAAAAGAATCCCCGAATTACCATTCTAAAAACAATTAAGGAGGAGTTGAGAGGGTGTTTAAAGTATTGATTATTGCCTATTATTTCCCCCCGCTCGGATTAAGCGGTGTGCAAAGAACTTTGAAATTTGCTAAATATTTGCCGAAATTCAACTGGGAACCTACAGTAATTACCACCGGGGATGTCGGATATTATGCTCACGACAACTCACTATTAATAGAAGCGGAGCAAGCTGGAATTCGTATTTTGAGAACCTCCGCACTTCACCCTAATGCGATAGTGAACTCTTACAAAAAGAACAAAATGCCTCCCGAGTTGTTACGAAAGGCATTGAATAGAATTAGTCAAACGTTTTTCATTCCAGATAATAAAACCTTTTGGGCAAAGGCGGCTTACAAAAAAGCGAGAAATATTCTTTCAAATGAAAAGTTCGACGTGATTTTCGTTAGTATGCCTCCTTTCTCCACAGCTCTGGAAGCGGTAAAATTAAAAAGAGAATTTAACGTACCGCTAATTTTAGATTACAGGGATTTGTGGTACGGAAATCAATTTGCTTTCTACCCGACTTTTTACCATAGGGTGCGTCATAAAACTCTCGAAGAGTCCGTTCTGAAAGAAACTGACCACGTTATTGCCGTTAATAGAAAAGTAAAAGAAAAACTTTTACAGCAGTACCCGTTTCTAAAATTTGATGATGTTACAATTATTCCTCACGGATTTGACCCGGCTGATTTCAATGATGTTAAGCCTGTTTTGAGAGCTAATAAAAATATAGTAATCACTTATTCCGGTTCTTTTTACGAGAAAATCACTCCGAAATATTTACTCAAAGCATTAAAGCTTCTTCAAAAAGAAAATCCCGACTTAGCTTCGAAAGTTAAATTGCACTTTGTCGGTCACTTCAGAGCACAAAATTTGAGATTAGTAAAAAGGTACAAATTGGAAAATTCGGTTGTTAATTTTGAATATGTGGAGCATAAAAAAGCAATCAGACAAATAATTTCTTCCGACGTGCTTTGGAGCATGTTACCGGCAAAGAAGATGGAGAATGTTACTCCCGGTAAATTGTACGAGTATTTCGGCAGTAAAAAGCCAATTTTCGTTAACTTCCCCGAAGGAGCGGCAAAGCAGGAAGCAATTAAATACAAAGCTTCTTTTGTAACATCTCCGGATGATGTGGATGAAATAAAAAATACTCTAACTAATATCATTAACTTATTTAGTAATAATGAATTACCGGCGCCATCTGACGAATTTGTAAATCAATTTAACAGAGTTAATTTAACGGAATTACTCAGCAAAGAGTTTCAAAAACTTCTCAAGGTTGAAGAATGAATGTTTTAATAATTGGTAGCGGAGGCAGAGAACACGCAATTGCCTGGGCTATTTCCAAAAGTTCAAAATTAGAC
>WFQV01000416.1 GCA_015486905.1 Melioribacteraceae bacterium
GTTCTAACACCGAATGAAAGAGAAATGTGGATAGAGCCATTCATTCCTCTTTTCTCTTCTCACCGTTTGCTGAAGCAAACGGCAATTCGACTGAATTCAACGTCAATGTTAATCAACCCAACATTCCCTTCACCATTCACAATTCACCATTCAACTTGTCGCAACGAACCCCGCAAAATGCGAGGGAGGGCGGACAAACCAATCATCCATTCATCCAATCATCCATTTATGCAAGGTTCTCGATTAGACAATAATAAGCCTAATGCCTTGCGTCTTACCTCTTGCTTTTCACGACGTAGTCAAGCGAAGCGCAGACGAAGGCGGGCGTCTCGCGTTTAACTATTTCTTGTTTCTTCTTTCTTGTTTTTTTTATTTTTTGCCACTGATTTTAAACTTGTACCGAAAATTTCTAATTGCTTTCCGACTGTGCATCAGTCCTTCCAAATAAAGTCGAAGAGAAGATAGCCCGCCGTTAGCATTATTACATCGTAGCAGACGAGGAGCGCTACTTCAGGCCAAACATCGGTAATAGCAGCACCGTCCATTGCGCGTTTGGTTATTTCAAGCAATGTAAGAATCAGAGGCAGAAGTACGGGGAAGGAAAGAACGGTGTAAAGGGTTCCCTTTGCGCTTGCTTTGGAAATTATTGCCGCAATCAATGTGGAGGAAATTGCAATGCCGGCACTGCCGAAAACAAAAGCAATGAAAAAAAGCAAGATATTGTTAATAATAAAGGCGTCGAACAGAAGCGCAAATAAAAAGGTAATTGCGATGTTCATTAGGAAAACAAGAATGAGGTTAAAAAGTAATTTGCCGCTGAAAACCGTCGAGGGCGAGGAGATAAGTTGTAGCGTAAGCGTTGTACCTCTTTCCTCTTCGGAGACAAAAGCGCGCGAAAGCCCCGACATAGAAGAGAAGAAGATAACAACCCAAAGCAAACCGCCGGTAAGGTATTCGGAAATTCTTTCCGTGCCGATTGAGAACAAAATCACGCTGATTGTAACAAGGATGAACATTGCCAAAGCATTAACTGCGTAACGTGTTCTTAGCTCCGATTCCCAATCCTTTTTGAAAAGAGCAAACGCTTTCATTCGTTTCCCTTTTTGTTTTTAAAATTTTCAATGCTTAAAATATTATTACAAATGGCTAAGTCGTTGTCTTCATTACTAGCAATAATCACCAAATTTTCTTTTTGGTATTTTTTAATTACCTCGTAAACCGTTTCCTTTCCTTCGTTGTCAAGATTTGATGTCGGCTCATCCAATAACAACAATTGCGGGTGATGCTGAAGCGCAAAGACGAACTTCATTCTTTGCAACATTCCGGAAGAGTAGCCTTTCAACAAATCTTTCCGGCGTTTGTAAAGTCCGAACGTTTTTAGAAGCAAGTTGTTGTGTTCTGCATCGTAATGGATGCCGCGAATTTTAGCGAAGTGTTTTAAATTTTCTTCTGCGGTAAATTCATCATAAAGCACGAGGTAGGGCGAGACGAAACCTACGTGGTCGTGAAGTTTTTCTTTAATGATTTGCTTTCCGTTCAATTTATGAACCACATTGCCTCGCGTTGCGGAAATTACACCGGCGATTATTTTTGACAGAGTGGATTTCCCCGAGCCGTTGCTGCCCGCAAGCCCGTAAATACTACCCGAAGCGAACTTGTAATTTATTTTTTCGAATACCAAACGTCTGCCGAAAATTTTTGTAAGCTCGACCAATGTTACGGAGTAGTCAGTCATTGAAAATCACCAGTTTGCCTTTTTTGAATTTTTCACCGCTTTTAATAAAGAAAACGTAAACACCGCTCGGTAATCTTTTCCCGTTGTTTGTCTCGGCATTCCAACGGACGACAACTTTGTTAATGGAATAAACCCGTAGCTCTCCGTTGTAAACCAAATTCATCGAAGGTGAAAAAACCGAAAGCTCGGCTTTGTCGCCGGAGTTAATGGGTGCGGGAATAAAGATAAATTTATTTTTGGAGTAACTGAACGGTTGAGGATAAGCAAAGTCAATCTCGGAACTGTTCGTTCCGCCGTTGACCGGGACGTAATCAAAAATGTGCGAAACTTTTAAAAGGTTATTCTGTGCACTAATGATTTGGTAATAATACCTATTGTTTATTTTTGTTGCTCCGCTTTGGTTTGAAGAGAATAAATCGTAGTTCAAATTAATAGTGTTGTTTGTGTTGTCAATGCCGTTTTCAACATCGCAATTGGTTATTATTGCCACCAGCGTGTCCTTTCCGCCGTGAGAAAAATCCGGAAAATAGACGAACATATTTGAAACCGGCTGGGTGTTTAGGTTTACCGTTTTCTTAGGTGAGGAAAATTCTATCGTTGTTGTGGGGGAAATAAGGGGATAGTTTACCGCCTCGTCGTAGTCGAAAAAGTCGTTTGTGGTGGGCACTGCACGAAAGTTAGTGAAATAAGTCCACACACCAAAATTGTTAAATTCTTCGGCAAACGTAGAACCTCTTTCGGAAATTGCCAAAGCTATTGCCTCTATTGCTCTGTGTTGTACCATTAACTCCCAAATTCTTTTAAGGAGAGCAAAGTCAAATCTTTTTTGCAAGAAGAGATTCAGGATTGTTAAATTGTAACCGTCGTTTTGGGAGAGGGTTAAATCCGGATGCCGGAAATATGACTTCATGTAATAATAATAGTCGTTGACGCTGTCGAAGGTAAACTCTTCCATTGCGGTAGATGTTATCTCGTAGTAAAATCCGTCCTGCGAATAACGATTAATGTAATCCCCTATTTGAATAGCGTGGTGGAACTCGTGCGCCGCAGTAACTTCCGCACCGCCTTTGCCGGTGCTGTAATATCCTTCGCGGGAAAGGAAATCGTTGTCAATTTCACAGTATGCCGTGTAGCGCTGATTGCCTATTGCGCTGTCAGGAGTTGTAGAGCCGTAAAGTCCGGAAGGTAAATTTTCAATGTAAAAGTCGTATTTTGAATCTCCTCCGCGTTTGCCGTCCGAAGGGGGAAAGGGATAGCCGAGTTTGAGTACTTCGAAGCGGTAAACGGAATCCACTATTCCTGCGAACCAATCAATCGGATATCCAGGTTTGTTTACGCCAACGGTATCGTAGTGAATTCGAAATTTTCCCGAAGGCGTAACGATGCTGGTTTGAAGAAACGGGCGCGAAAGAAGTTTTTTAATTACCGCCTGCCTTTGTGGAGAGAACTTATTTAAATTGTTTTCTATTTGAACGATTAGTCCCAGCCCGCACTTGTGGTAATGAAAATTCAACGATTCGATTTTTGGTTTTTTTGTCCCGGGGAAAGAATTTGTTTTGAGGTTTAAAAAGGCATTGTAAAGCGA
>WFQV01000417.1 GCA_015486905.1 Melioribacteraceae bacterium
ATTTAGGACAACCCTGAAAAAATTAAATATTCTGTAGGGACAACTCGCGAGTTGTCCCTACCGTTAAACAGTTTACGGTAGGAGTCGCCCCCGCATTCTGCGGGGCGAAGCTAAAAACTATCGGAGAACAAGCCCTCCCTTTCGGGAAGTGAGGGAAAGGGTGGGTTGGAAAAAAAGGGAAGCTAACAATTCAGTAAAATGCTTAAAACGATGTCACTCAGATTGACCGCTTCCCTACATTTTGAACACCGCCGTGGCATATCCAGCAATAACTGAATAGTGCATTTAGGACAACCCTGAAAAAATTAAATATTCTGTAGGGACAACTCGCGAGTTGTCCCTACCGTTTAACAGTTTACGGTAGGAGTCGCCCCCGCATTCTGGGAGGCAACATTCTCAAAACACACCAAGAACCAGCCCTCCCACCTGCCTGCTCTGCCTACCGGCAGGCAGGTCGGGAAGAGAGGGAAAGGGTGGGTTGGGAAAAATAAAGAAAACAACAAATAGTAACAAACCGCTCAAGAGGAAAAGACAAGCTAATTTTTTTTGCCACCAAATTTAACCTTGTACCAAAAAAAACGCTGCTTTTCTTGAATATTTTCTTGACTTTTTCAAAAAATATTTTAAATTATTTATGCTTATGAAAGAATTATTTGAAAAATATATTTTAAAAGCGGGTTTTTCCTCTTCCAAAGAGAAAGGAGATGAAAAAATGTCTCCTAACGAACAGGCATTACATATTAGAGATCGCTATTTACAGTACTCTCATCAATATCAAGTGATGTCAAATCCCACGGTACAGAACATCACACCAGTAGAGAGTACAAACAATAATTATTCGACTACACCGATGACCCAAACTGAAATTCCGGTAATGCAAGGTACAACGGAATTTAATGAACAAACACCTTATTTTGAAACTCCCGAGGGAACAAGAATGGGCTACGTTATCATCTCAATACTTTTAATTAGCGCCATTCTTGTTATTTACGGATTAACTCACTTCATCGGATAAGAGTCATCTTCTTTACATCGGAATGTCTTACTTTTACTCCTTCGTAAATAGCGCGGTAAAAATAAATGCCGGAGGGGCAGTACAATCCGTTTCCATTTCTGCCGTCCCATATAACCGAGTAAATGCCTTTGTTAAAATTCTTACCTGAAATAAGAGTCCTTACCCTTTGACCGAGAATATTAAATATTTCCAATTTTATCCTCGAATTCTCGGGAATTGAAAATTGAATTGTCGTGTTTGGGCTTTCGGAAGAAACTCCCCCGCCAAACGGATTTGGATAGTTCTGCATCAATTGAAATTTTTGCGGTAAATTTGTTGCGGAGTTTTTAACTCCTGTTACTACCCCGGTCTGAATATCATCGAAATAAACGGCGCCTGATTTTTCACCGCTCTTGATTTTTCTAATCACAACACTGTGAAAATACTTTTCTCCCGAAATAGGAATACTGCTAAAGGGAATCATTTTTAATTTCCACCCGCTCCAATTCAAAGTATCGACGAAAACAATTTGATTGTTTCTTTGTGAATCGTAAAACCAATATTCAATCACGTTGCCGCTTAAGTCTCCGTAAATCCACATCCCGAAATTTCCGTCCGAGCCTGTACCGATTGAAGGCACGGCAGGGTCGAATTCTCTACATACCCCTTCATCGCTTGTGAATACGTATGTAATTTTTCCCGAAGAATTTCCGTTAACTTTCCTAACCGTTGAAATGCTAAACGTTGTTTTGTTCGGGTCGGTTCCACTAGTGGAACCACTTGCATTCGGGTCCCACCATTTCCCTGCCGTTTCCATCGGGTCAATAATATCACCCGAAACATAATTTAAAGTTTCCGTCCTAAATGTAATCGTAGTATCCTGTTGAAAAGTTAATCCTTGGGTATCTTTAATCCCTTTCGACAATACAATGCGGTAGTTTGTACTTCGCGTAAGCCAGTTAACCGGTTCAAAAAGAATTTTCCCCTCCTGGTAGCCGGAGGGGTCAACAAAAAGATTCACATCCTTGCCGTCGGGTCCCAAAAATCTTACTCTGTTTGTAAGAGAATTCGGATCGATTTGGCTATCGAAACTTATCGTAATCATTACTTTCCGGCTGATATCCTGAGCACCGTTAGGAGGGTAAACACTTAGAAGTTCCAGCTTGGAGCGGGTTGTAAAGCGGGCGGTAAAATCTTTCCCCATCCTTACGCCGTAGAAACTTTCTGCATCGCCTAAAATTTTAATTGTGTAAGTAGTACCGACAGTAAGATTATTCGAAGGATTAAGGAGCAGACACTTGTCGTTATTTTGCCAAACCGGCGTGCCGGAAAACAACGGGTCAACGCGTAAAGCGCTCAGCACACTTGACTTATTCATTCGAATGTCAAAATCAATTTGAATTTTAGGTTTCAGGCTAACGAACGAATTCGTATCCGGTAAAAAACCAACTACCTGAGGCGGGTTGTAATTCGGGACAGCCGTTAAATAACGGTCGCCGAAAACCGTTTTACCGTTTACAACATTTATCTGAAAAGTATCGGGACTAAAATCTTCCGCATTCACTATTGCCGTGTAAGTGCCTTCGGCTAAGCTGTCGAAGAAATAAAAACCGTTGTTCTTTGAATCACCGTGGTAAACTCTATTGCCGGGCGAAAGCGTAACCGTAAAATTGTTAACCGGACGCTTGTCATCGTTAGTACCGGGAATATAATAATAAGTAACCTTTTCGGACGGATCGCGTAAAATTCCGGCAAGTGTTCCCAAACTTCTTCTGCTCAGTCCGAAATAATCGATGAACGAGCGGGCAATTGCTAAAGCTTCATGTTGGCGGTAATCCAAATTCATCAGCCTCCACGATTCCGGGATGTAATCGTGGAAAGAGCCTTCCGATAATGTGCCCGGCATATCCAAAGTCCTCAGCACACCCAGGTGAAATCCCAGGAAAGAGTAATCACCGCTCACACGGTATTTGGTAGTTCTGTCGGTTTTGTAAATTTGAGGAGACATTATCTGCGCCATTTGTTTTGCTTTCGGGAAAGCGGGCACGCCGTTCGTCTCTTTGTAAAATACAATCGTGTAATTGGAAGTACCGTTGTAACCGTTGCTGTGAATTGAGTGGAAATAATCGGCATCAAAATTATTTGCATCCGCATCAATCACCGAAAGTCCCAAATCATCTGCGTCGGTATTTGTAGTTCTGCTCATTTTAACATTTGCCCCCATTGAAACAAGGTAATCTCTTAATCGCAGTCCTTTGGTTAAATTTCCTTCCGATTCCCAAAAGCCCGTCTGCGGAATGTAACGGTCGTTGGAAGGGTCGTGCCCGCCGTGACCGGGATTGATGTAAATTTTCGCTCCGTTAAAGTTCTGTGCAAAAGTCAAACCACTTAAAACCAAAATCAAAAATAATTTCTTCAACATTATCCCTCCGTCAGATAAAGTTTAGCGATGTAGATATTTCCTTGCAAATCGTGAAATGTAATCTTACTCCCGTCGCTGGACCATTCGGGATACATTTCAATTTTGTCGGTAGATTTTGTTACGTTAAATTTTTTCAAACTCTTCAAATTGACAATAATAATATCCGAAGAAGTGTAATCGTAACCATTGTCTCTATCGTTCATACCGGCAATCCATTTACCGTCCGGCGACCACCGCGGAAAATGCAACTCACCCAAATTCTTCACGACATTACCGTCCGTATCCATTACAAAACTTCCTTTACCGCCGTAAGTAAACGCAATGAAATTGCCTTCGGGAGAAAGCGACGCCCAGACGTAAATGCCGTCGCCAAAGGGTTTCAACACTTTTTCATTTTCATTTTGACTGAAAAAAATATTTGAATTTCTAATGAAGACGGACTTCCTGCCGCCGGAATTTTTCATTAAACTTTTTTCTATTTCGGCTCTTCGCCCTTGAAGAAAACAGAACACGTCACCGTCCAAAGTTTTAATCGGTGGAGTCAATTCGCGTTTGTCTTTGAAAAGTGTAATTACTTTTCTTTCCGGCATTTCCAAAATCTTTTGACTCTCATATTTCTTGCCGTCAACTAATTTGTAAGTACGGAAAAATATTTTGTCACCGTTAAAATCAAATTTAGCTTTGAAGCCCGCACCGTTCTCTTCGGTGATTGTTTCTATTTTCAAAGTTCTTAAATTTAAAAGGTAAAGTCCTTTGTAATTGGAGCTTGTAAGTAAAAGCGCATCATCGTTCGGAGAGAATTTAGGGAAATAAAATCTCCCGCCCGTATTAACCTTCACGATTTTCTCGACCTGTACGCTCTGGGCAAAAACGCTTGCCGCAAGAACAAAGAATAAAAGAATTTTTTTCATTGATTCCTCTTTTTAATATTATTAAAATTTTTAATTGCTTTACTGAATTTTAAAATTTTAACTTTCCCCTTGGGGGTGGAGTAAGAAATAAAATTTCCATTACTACTCCAATCAGGGTTCAGTTCAATCTCACCGCCGGAATTTGTTAGATTTATCAATTCTTTTGTTTGCAAATTGTAAACGAAAATATCCGAGCGGAGAATTTTTTGATTATCGTAACTCTCCCGCATTCCGGTTACGAACATTCCGTTCGGAGAAATTTTGGGTGTCCTTAAATCACCCGCGAAAATCTCCCCCTTATCGCTTAAAACAAATGTGCCTTTCGGCGCTGTGTAAACAACCGCGATTTTCTTAGCCACATTAATATCCGCCCAAATTATTCTACCGTTAGGAAAATTAAATTTCTTCGTCTTACCGTTATTGTGAATGATAAAATTGTTTCTTTCAATTCCGTAGTAAAAAAATTTTCGACGGGAACGCTCAACTTTTGAAATTCGGTTTGATTTCAAATCGTACAAAAAGGCTTTGTTCCCTACCCAATAAAGAACGTACCCTTCCCCTATTTTTTGCAAAAATCTGATTCTTCTTTCCGAATTTAAAATGGCGGCAGTCACACCGCTTTTTAAGGAATATTTTTTCAACTTATATTTTGGCGGATTTGCGATTATCTTTTTTAAGTAGAAAATTAACCCTTGTGAATCGAATGTTTGAAACTCCCTTACGCTTCTGTCGGAAATTTTTTTGAGCTTTTTACTGGAAACTTTAAAGATAAAAAGCCCGTTACCGTTTTCATCCCTAATTACAACGGCATTTGAAACTTCCAAAATTTTTGATTCACCGAAAGAATATTCAGGCGAAGATATTTCCGAAAGTTTATTCAACACAAAATGGTTTTTGATTTCACCACTGCTCTTTTTCTTGTTGACTTTCCCATTGTTACAATCAAATAACAACAAAGCGGAAAAAACAATTATCAAAAGTTTTTTAATCATTGCCAACCTAAAAATGAATTATTTGTTCGGGACTTTTTTTCAAGGGAATTCCCTTATTCTTAAAATTTTCGTAATCCGTTTGATGCGTCGATTTCCTAACAGTATCTTTAACTGTTGTTGTGGTGTCTTTTGCTGCCGTTTGCTTGGAAGATTTTTTATTCCCTCCACAACCGGCAAGAAAAACCACCACAAAAAGAACCGTAAAATATTTTAGTAGAATTTTCATGTGTTTATTTTTTTAGCCGCTAATTACGCGAATTTAGTCTTAAGTCTCAAGCCCGAAGCTTCGAGTTAAAAAATTAGCAGGTGAATAATTAATAACGTGTCCCAATCTTAACCTCAACCTTAACCTCAATCTCTAACCAAAAAATAACAGAACAATCATCCAACCTGTCACGACGAAGCACGACTTGCCGTCAATTTTCCAAGGATAATTAATTAGACCAATATTACTTAAATCTAAAATCCAGTTTAAAATTATACATCCAAGGAACTCTTGGATCAATACATTCCTTTTCTAACTTTTCAGGTAAATTTTCATAATACCTTCTCAAATTTAATTCATCCGGAACATTATACAAAGTTACGATTATCGTATCATTCCTAACTTTAAGATAGCCATACATGCCCCATCGCGGTAAACCGCAATTAAAAATTAAGAACCTGCCGGCAGGCAGGTGAAGAATTATGATTCCGACTTAAAAAATAGAGAATATTAAAAACTTTTGCTAATTTTTTCAAATGGAAATGCATTAATATTTTTATTTAATTTCTTGACAAAAAAAAACAAGGATTTAAACTGTAATACTATAGCCAGTTTTTTAGTTAAATTATCATTAGCATCGATATCCATTGAACCTTTTGGCCCTTTAAGGGAAATTATTTCTTTGTTCTTTTCCATTTGGCTAACTCCTTTTTGTTATTAAACGCTACATACAATATACAAAAAAAAGAGCATAA
>WFQV01000418.1 GCA_015486905.1 Melioribacteraceae bacterium
TTAATTCTCGTACGAATAATCCTACGGTCTGTTTCAATCTGTTTTTCGCCGGGACCTTTGGTGCCGATACCGCCGTACTGCTTAGAGAGGTGCGTCCAAGCCCTTGTTAAACGGCTGAGCATATATTCCAATTGCGCCAACTCCACCTGCGTTTTTGCTTCCTTCGTCTTTGCGTGGGAAGCAAAGATGTCGAGAATCAAACCGCTGCGGTCAATTATTTTACGTTCAATTATTCTCTCAAGATTGCGAATTTGCGTAGGGTTTAAATCGTCGTCAAAAATAATCGTAGAAACGTCCGCTGTTTCCGACAGCCTTGCCAACTCCTCCACCTTCCCTTTTCCGATGAAATAAGCCGGGTCGATTTTCTTTTTCTCCTGAACCATTCTAAAAACAATTTCGGCATTTGCCGTTTCTGCAAGCCTTTCCAGCTCGTCCAGGTTTTCTTCCACTTTTGCGCGTGAAACCTCCTGCGGTTTTACCGCTACTAAAATTCCTCGCTCTTTACTATCTTCCCTTGTCTCAATCATTCCTTTGTTTCTTTCAAATCTACCAAATCTTTCTTGGAACTTTTACTAAATAACATTTCAACTAAAGCAAAAATCAGAGCAAGTAACAAAAAATATTTCCACAACTCTATTCCAAAGCGGGAACGTGAAATTAGTTCCTTCAAATTTGAATTTTGACGGATTTGCATCAATTGTGAGTGGGGAAATTCCTCAACTATTTTTGCTTCGATTTCACTCTCACTCAAAGAGGTTAAACCGGATTCACTCTTAACAGGGTTAACTGCTGCGTAATCGATTAACTTTTTCCCGGAATAAAATCTGTAAATCCCAATTAAGTTTGTTCTCTTGTAGTTGTAAAAATTTTTACCATAGTTACTCAAATCGATTATTTCCTTTTCGCCGTCCGGGCGAAGTACAGTTAACTGTGGAATTGTTGCCTCGGTGAGTTTTACCTCAATCGGTTCGCCTGCTTCAACGCTTTTAATAGAGCCGGTATTGGATGAGAGATAAAACAAAGCTCTATTAATTAAAGGAGCAAAAAATCCTTTCAAAGGAAAGCTGCTTGCGTCAAGATTAAATGGTGTATTGAAAACAAGCAGTTTGCCTCTCCCGATTAAAAACTCACTCAGGAAAGACGAGCCGTCTTCAAGCTCAATAATCGGTCTCCCTTTCCCACCGGTTTTGAACTGAAAGTATTTGTAAAATTCCGGAGATTCTATTTTAGGTTTTTCACCGGGTTTGAACATTCCTTCAAAAAGGGGGTGGCTGAAATCAATTTTTCCGAAGGAATTAATGTCAGCAAAATTCTTCCCTTTCACCAAAGTTCTGAACGCAGGAATGTTTAATCCCGCAGAAATTTTATTCAACTCGTTTACAGTTGAATTTCCCGCAGGAATAAAAATCAACCCGCCGCCGTTCAAGAGAAAATTTTCAATCTTTTGAAAATTCAACTCTTGCGAATATCCGACAATTATTGCAACATTAAAGTTTAACAAATTAACGGAATTAAATTGCTCGATAGGAAAAACCTTGCTTTGAATTAGCTTGTTAACATTGGAGTTCAGAGCAAGCTGAAGGAAATTCAAATTAGAACCGCTCTTTTTAATTACGGCGGTCTTCACATTCTCGGGTACGTTAAAGCAGAGGAAGTTACGGTTGTCGTATTCAAAAGCATCCTCGCTCAATTCGCACATTGCGGAAATCAAACCTGCCTTTGAAAGTGTAACGTTGAGTTTTACATTTTCCGATTTGCTGCCGTTCAGTGAAAACTGTGCTTCTTTTTTCCCGTTTAAGAAAAGTGAAAGCACACTACTTTCGCTCGAACTTTGACCGTTAAATTTTACCGTTCCCGAAAAACTAACCGTCTTACCAACTTGAAGAATTTTATTCTCAAGCGAAAAGTTTGAGAGAGAGAAATTATTTGTTTCGGGCATTTTTAAGCGCATCCAGTAAATTCGGGGAGTAACGGCAGTTTTAACATTTTGGATTTTATTGCTCGAGAAAATATTCCTCTGAAAATCCGAGAGAATGTAAAACTCTTTGTTAACGTCCGCCGAAATTTTCAAAATTGATTTAGCTTTTCTAACCGCTCCGTAAAAATCGCCATTCAAAGAAGAGAGCCGTAAATTCTTAATGAACCTTTTTGCCTTATCGAGGCTCGAAAACTTTCGTACGGAAGCATCCGAAAGCTTAATAATAAAAACTCTGTCGCCAAGCGTAAAGTTATTAAGAATCTCCTCCGCTCTCTTTTTCATTAAATTAAAATTCGAACCGTTCTCGCTGAGCAAATTCATCGACGGGGTGTCGTCCGGTAAAACAACAGCCGTAACCTTAGCCGAGGAAGTTGATTTAAGGAACGAGCTTGTTTTTAATGCAGGGCGGGCAAATGCAAGAACGAGTAGGGCAATTATTAAAATCCTCAGCGCTAAGAGAAGCCATTGCTTGAATTTAATTCTTCTGATTTTAGATTTTTGCAGTTCTTTAAGAAAAGTAAGCGTGCTGAATTCCACCCTCTCAACCTTACGCAAGTTTAAGAAGTGTATTAAAATCGGTATTGCCGCAGCGAGCATTCCGATAAGTATTGCCGGATTAAGAAACGTCATTTATTTTGTTTTGTTCTCCTCTTGAATATTTGAAATTTTGTAAATCTCATTTTCTCTTTTCCCTATTCTTAATGGGGAGCTTGCGGTATCTTACCCCGTCGTAAATAGCGAAAGCATTTGCAACTGCCGGTGCGGTAGGTACAAGTCCTATTTCACCCACTCCCTTAGCGCCGTGCGGACCGTACGGGTCTTTAACTTCCACACCGATTACTTCCACGGGAGGAGTTTCCTTGGCGCGAAGCACGCCCATTTTTCTAAGGTGCGTACTTTTGGGTCTGCCGTTTTCCAATTCAATTTCTTCGGAAAGGGCGTAACCGAGCCCCATGTGAACCGCACCTTCTATTTGACCTTCGAAAAGATTGGGGTTTATTATTTTACCTGCATCATGTGCGGCAACAACTTTTTCAATTTCACCTTCGTCATTTAAAATAACAACCTGCGTGGCGTAGCTGTAAGAATAATGCGTTACAACCTCTTCGACTTTCTCACCGGGTTTTGTTGTCCAATCGCAGCTCCATTTCCCTTCGTATTTTTTACCGGTCAAATCGGTAAGTGTTTTTTTATTCAAATCTTCTCTGAATTTTCTCGCCGTTTCAATTATCGTATTACCTAAAATCGAGGTAGCTCGTGAAGCGGTTGTCATTCCTGCGTAAGCGCCGTATTTTGTGTCAACTTTAACTTCCACAATTTCGGGAGGAATTCCGGTTTCATTGCAGAGAAACTGTACCGCCATTGTATTTACTCCCTGCCCCATTTCAGTCCAACCGTGGTGAAGTACAACTTTGTCCGGACCTTTTACTTCAATCACAACTTTCCCTTCGTCGGGCATTCCGTTCCCGATACCCGTATTTTTAATTCCGCAAGCAATGCCGGCAATTTTAGCTTTGTAGAAAACGTCCTTAACCGCTTCCAATGTTTTCCTTACGCCGACGCCTCCTTTAAGAATTTGCCCCGTTGCCGTAACACCGCCATCAACCAAAGCGTTTTTGTAACGAAATTCCCAGCGGTCGAATCCGCCTTTCTCACAAAGTTCGTCGATGCACTGCTCAATTGCAAAAGTAACTTGATTGACACCGAAGCCGCGCATTGCGCCGCAGGGAAGATTATTTGTGTAAACTGCTCTACTGCGTATTTTGGCATTAGGCACGCTGTAAGCTCCGGTAGCATGACCGGCAGCTCTCTCAAGTACTTTCATTCCCACGGAAGCGTAAGCGCCGGTATCTCCGACAATATCGGCTTTTACAGCCGTTAACATTCCGTTTGCGTCGCAAGCGACGGTGTAATCCATTGTAAGCGGATGACGCTTCGGGTGAATTAAAATCGACTCGTCCCTCGTCAAAACAAATTTAACCGGTTGTTGAAGAATAAAAGCAGCCAAAGCGGCATGGTGCTGAACCGAGAGGTCTTCTTTACCGCCAAATCCCCCGCCGTTGGGGACTTGAATAACTCTAACTTTCTCAAGAGGTAAATTCAAGACAGAAGCTATTTGCCGTCTGTCCTCGTAAACTCCCTGCCCTTGTGATAGGATTTCCACACCGTTTTTGTAAGGCCGGGCAACCGAAGCCTCGGTCTCAAGAAACGCATGCTCAATCATTTGTGTTTGGTAACGCCCCGTTACGGTGTAAGCCGATTTTTCAATTGCCTCTTCAACGTTTCCCCTTTCAATTTCGGTTAAGGACAAAAGGTTTCCACCCTCGTGAATTTTGGGTGATTGAGGTTCAAGAGCTGCGAAAGGGTCCGTGACCGGATTTAAAACTTCATATTTAACTTTAATTTTTTTAACTGCCAGACGTGCAATTTCCTCGCTTTCGGCAATAACGCTTGCGAGCACATCTCCCACGTAACGAGTTTCTTCCCCTACATCAACAAACATCGGCCAATCATCTACAATTAAGCCGGTAAACCTTTTACCGGGAATATCTTTTGCCGTAAAAATTTTAACCACACCCGGAATATTTTTTGCGGCGGAAACATCAATGCTCAAAACTTTTGCACGGGGATAATCGCTTAATTTCAAAACGCCGAAAAGCATTCCTTCAAGTTTAACATCGGCAACAAACGGGCTTTTACCGAGGACTAATTTTTCCGCCGAATACTTCGGATGTCTTTTGCCTACCTTGCCGTCGGTCTTTGGCATCGGGATTTCTTTTAAGTTGCGAATTGCATCTGCCGCATATTGAATGGAATCAATTATTTTTTTGTACCCCGTACAGCGGCACAAATTAGGTTGGATTGCTTTGGCTATTTCCTCTCTTGTTGGGTTAGGGTTTTTCTTTAAGAGCACATCCGCTTGCATTACAATTCCCGGTGTACAGAATCCGCACTGAACTCCGCTTTTTGCCACGAAAGCATTTGTAAAAACCCTCTGCCGATATTCGTCCAAACCTTCGGGTGTAACAACCGACGCTCCCTCCAATTTACCCATCTTCGTAACGCAGGAAAGTTTTGACATTCCGTTTATTTGAACCGTACAAGCACCGCAAACCCCTTGTCCGGAGCAGCCGTCCTTTACCGACGTAATATTCTCAACTTCACGAAGATACTTTAGCAATGTAAAATTCGGGTCGCCTTTATAATTTATTTCTCTGCCGTTTAAATAAAACTTCATTTTACTCCTAATTTTCTCTCTTGAAGAATCGGAATTGATTAATAAAATTCGACCGAGTAGTCGATGAACTTACCATTTTGGTAATTGAATTTTGCGCTGAAAAATTTTTCTTGAAACAGCCAAGGGATGAAAATTTTGTCGCCGTCCCAGAGTTTCAGCTCGGTAAGTTTTTCGTTCGGAATCCATTCCAATGTTCCTTCGGGGGAATCGATTAACTCCCCTTCGAAATCCGTAATCACAAAAAGAAAAACGTACCAGTCCTCATTGCCATCGAACATAGGAAAGGTAATAAAGCCTTTCATTTTCAGAGATTTTGCAATCAACCCGCTTTCCTCTTTAATTTCTCTTACAGCACATTCTTCGGGGCTTTCGGAGAGTTCGAATTTTCCGCCGAGACCGTTCCACTTGCCTTCGTGGTAATCGTTCTCTTTTTTATTTCTAAAGAGCATTAAGGTTTTTCCGTCTTTCTGTATGTAACAAAGCGTTGCTAATTTCATTCCGTTCCCTTTTACCAAGCCAAGTATTCGTTTTTAAGCAAATAATTTCGGACGTAATCTTCCACACCTTCCTCTAAAGAAAAGAGAGGTTCGTTAAATCCGGCTTTTCTTATTTTGGAAACGTCCGCCTGCGTAAAGTATTGATATTTCGGGCGCAAATACTCGGGCATCTCAATGTACTCAATATTGACGGGCTTTTCGAGAGCATCGAAGAGTGCTTTTACCAAATCGTTCCAAGTTCTTGCCTCGCCTGTTCCTACGTTAAAAATTCCGTTCAAGTTTTTATTTTCCCACAGGAACAAAGTCATATCCACAGCATCCTTAACGTAAATAAAATCGCGCATTTGTTCACCATCCTTGTAATCGGAGATGTAAGATTTAAACAACTTTACCTTGCCCGTTTTGCGAATTTGCCCGAATGCCTTGTGAACCACGCTTCGCATATCTCCTTTGTGGTATTCGTTCGGACCGTAAACATTAAAATATTTAATACCGGCGGCTTTGCTTAAAAAGCCGTTCTTCTTAACCCACAAATCAAACATTTGTTTTGAGTAACCGTACATATTCAAAGGGCGTAAATTTTCAATTTCTTCTTCGTTGTCGGAATACCCTTGCGCACCGTCGCCGTATGTTGCGGCAGAGGAAGCGTAAACAAATCTCGCATCCTTCTCAAAGCAGAAACGTGCAAGCGCTTGGGAATATTGAAAATTGTTAAACAATAAATAATCGGCGTCTGTCTCGGTAGTGGAAGAGCAAGCCCCCAAATGAATTACCGAATCCACCTTGTAGGGGAAAGCATTGTTGGTAATCATCTCGTAAAAATCATCCTTGTGGAAAACATCCTCGTATTTCAAGCCGTTTAAGTTTTTCCACTTTTCACCCTTATCGAGCCTGTCCACAATAACGATATTTTCAAAACCAATTTGGTTCAATCGCCAAACAACCGCACTGCCTATAAACCCTGCGCCACCGGTTACTACTATCATTCCTACCTCTAATCAATTTTGTTTTTAGTGAAAACAAAATTAAGTATATTGCGGTTTATCTTCAAAAATAATTGAAAAACGATGGAGAGAACATTCGAACTTTTAAGGGAACAATTAAATAAAAAAATCTTAGTCCTCGACGGTGCAATGGGAACGATGATTCAGCACTACATGTTAACGGAGGAAGATTACAGAGGTAAAGAATTTAAGAATTTCAAATACCAATTGAAGGGAAACAACGACATTCTTTCACTTACTCAGCCGGAAATAATTCAAAACATCCACAGGCAATATTTGGAAGCGGGTGCCGATTTGATTGAAACTAACACTTTTAACGGTACATTTATTTCCCAAGCTGATTACCACACTGAGGATTTGGTTTACAGAATAAATTACGAATCGGCAAGGCTGGCGAAAGAAGCGGCAATTGAATTTACAAAACTCACGCCCGAGAAGCCCCGCTTTGTTGCCGGTTCAATGGGCCCGACAAATAAAACGCTCTCAATGTCGCCGAAGGTTAACGACCCGAGTTACCGGGATGTGGATTTCGACACGGTTGCAAAGGCTTACCGTGAACAGGCAAAAGGTTTGATTGACGGCGGAGCGGACGTCCTTTTAATTGAAACCATTTTCGACACGCTCAACGCAAAAGCCGCCCTTTTTGCAATTCAAGAGCTTTCCGAAGAGCTTGGCGTTAAAGTTCCGATAATGATTTCCGGCACTATTGTGGATTTATCCGGCAGAACGCTTTCGGGGCAAACCACCGAGGCGTTTTGGTACTCCGTGAGGCACACGGAAAATTTGCTCAGCGTAGGTTTGAACTGTTCTTTAGGTCCCAAACAAATGAGACCGTTCATTAAAGAACTTTCGTCCATTGCGGATTGTTACGTGAGCCTTTACCCGAACGCCGGACTGCCCAATGAATTCGGTGATTACGACGAATCTCCGATGTCAATGGAAAAAGTTTTACACGATTACGCCGAGAGCGGATTCCTAAATATTGTAGGAGGCTGCTGCGGAACAACACCCGAACACATTAAAGTTTTTGCCGAGATGGCGGCTCAATTCGAACCGCGTAAAATCCCCAAAGTTGAACCTTACCTCCGGCTAAGCGGTTTGGAACCTTTGGTCCTAAGGCCCGATTCGAATTTCATTAATATCGGCGAGCGCACAAACGTTGCCGGTTCCAAAAAATTCGCACGTTTAATTAAATCCGAGAACTACGAGGAAGCTCTTTCGGTTGCAAGGGAACAGGTAGAAAACGGTGCACAAATAATCGACGTAAATATGGATGAAGCAATGATTGACAGCGAAGCGTCGATGGTGAAATTCTTACGTCTTGTTTCCACCGAGCCGGAAATTGCCAAAGTGCCCGTTATGATTGACTCTTCCAAATGGTCTGTGATTGAAGCCGGATTAAAAAACATTCAAGGTAAGGGAATTGTTAATTCAATAAGTTTGAAGGAAGGCGAGGAAGAATTTGTTCGAAGAGCAAAAAAAGTTAAGCGTTACGGCGCTGCCGCCCTTGTAATGGCTTTCGACGAAGAAGGGCAGGCGGACACTTACGAAAGGAAAATTTCGATATGCAAAAGAGCTTACGAAATTCTAATCGAAAAGGTCGGTTTCCCTCCGCAGGACGTTATTCTCGACCCTAACATTTTTGCTGTGGGCACCGGAATAGAAGCTCACAACAATTACGCAGTGGATTACATCCGTGCGGTCAAATGGATTAAGAAAAATCTACCGCTTGCAAAGGTCTCGGGCGGAGTGAGCAATCTTTCATTTGCCTTCAGGGGACACAATACAATCCGCGAGGCAATGCACTCGGCTTTCCTTTACCATGCAATAGAGGCAGGGATGGATATGGGCATTGTGAATCCGGGACAGCTTACCGTTTACGATGAAATACCGAAGGACTTGCTCGAAAGAGTGGAGGACATAATTCTAAACCGCAGAGCAGATGCTACGGAACGGTTGGTTGAGTTCGCTGAAAAGATAAAAGATGAGAAAGGCAAAACGGAAAAAATAGACGAATGGCGGACAAAACCGGTTGAAGAACGACTGAAACATGCATTGGTTAAAGGAGTAATCAAACTCATTGAGGAAGATGTTGAAGAAGCTCGTCTGAAAGTAAAAGATTCTCTCGCGGTAATCGAAGGACCTTTAATGGACGGAATGAATTTGGTAGGCGACCTTTTCGGCGCCGGAAAGATGTTCTTACCGCAAGTGGTTAAAAGTGCACGTGTAATGAAAAAAGCTGTTTCGTATTTAATTCCTTACATCGAAGAGGAAAAA
>WFQV01000419.1 GCA_015486905.1 Melioribacteraceae bacterium
TAATTTTCGTAATCAAAAACTACTTTTGGAATGGAGGGAGTTTTAAGTTCTTCAACGGTTTGAATTCTTTTTACCAGAGTTGAAACTTGCACGGAGCTGTCGAAGAGTAAGGGCTCGATTGCCTCGTCAATCATTCTGCCGGAAATAAAAGGCTCATCACCTTGAATGTTGACTATTATTTTTACCGAGCGTAAATTTTTAACTGCGTAAGCAATTCTGTCGGAGCCGGAGGGCAAATCCTTGGGGGTCATTTTAACGCGTGCGCCGAAACTTTTTGCAACTTCGTAAACTTTTTCGTCATCAACGGCAATTAAAACATCGTTCAACAATTTAGAACGTTTTGCACTTTCGTAAGTGTGCTGAATCATCGGTTTGCCGCCGATATCTGCGAGTGGTTTGCCTAAGAGCCTGCTGGAAGCAAATCTTGCGGGTATTACGCCAAGAATCATTTCAGCCCGTTATTTGTTTTTAATTACTTTCGGAACTTTAAAAAACTCGCCGTCGGTTGCGGGTGCATTTTTAAGTGCTTCTTCCCTTGAAACTGAGGGAGAAATTTTATCTTCACGGAAAGCCGTCCCTTTTTCAATCGGGTAGTTTAACGGTCGGACGTTTGACGTGTCCAATTCGTTAAGTTTGTCCATATAATTTAAAATCTTGTTAATGTCTTTTCCGTAACTTTCTATTTCCTCGCCGGAGAGTTTCAGCTTTGCTAATTTTGCAATCCGCTCTATTTCTTTTCTGTCTATTCCCATTTTATACTCAATTAACTTTAATGAAAAGCCGCTTGGAAACGCCGGCGTTGTTTACGTCCGTTACCAGCGTGGAAGTGATTCCGGTTTTTATACCGGGGGAAATTTCAGCCCGTGAATTGTTCGATTCGTAAGGTTTGATTTTTGCGATGCTTGTATCCGGCAACGACCAGCTAAATGCAGGAGGATTAGGTGTTAAATAAGAAGCCGCTTGAACAATCTTTGCGCCCTGTCCTCTGAAAAGATAAAGCGTGTCAATTCCCTCAGGGGAAGCGGCTGAGGAGTTGAAATACAAGCCTGGATTGACGGAGAAGAATCCCGCGCTGCTAAATTGGTCAATAATGGTAGAGCCTTCACCGGTATTGGGGTTATTTAAAATTTGCAAAACAAGCGTGTGCATATTCGGACCGCGCTTGGGACTGCGGTACCTAAGCCAATAAAAACTATTTGCGTACTTATTTAAATCTTGTTCAATCTTGTTGAATGTTGTTGAAAGTTCGTCCACTTTCGAAATAGGGTAGAAGCCGGATGTACCGAGAATATTTAGCACCTCCGGGTCGATGTCCGAACCAAGTCCGACCGTGTAAACCGATTTTCCCGAAATAGCGTTAACTGCTTCGGAAAGTGTGTGGGAATCTTGAGTATCCTGCCCGTCGGTAAATAAAATCAAATCGCTCTGTATTATTTGGTCGGAATCGAAACGGTAAACAAGCCGCGAGGCGCCTTCAATTACTGCACCGTAAAGATTCGTCGTAGCGTAACCGAGGTTAATGGAATTTATTGCAGTCGTCAGCAAAGAAATATTATCCGTAAAATCCTGAACAAGCACAGGCTTCTCGGAAAATTTGTAAACAGCTACCTTCTGACCGGTGACAAGGTTATTTACAAAATCGTTGGCTGCCGATTTCATTTGTGCGATGTCGGAACCGAGACTTGTACTATTGTCGAGCATCAAAACAGTTCTCAGCTCGAAAGGTGTTTGCCCCTTTTTGAATACTTGCATTTCCGATTCGCTTTGAGAAATTTTTTCTCCGTCTTCAAATAGTTCAAAATCATTAGTAGTTAGGAAGTCAATTCCTTTACCGTTAAAGTCCACAACTTGAAAAAGAATGTTAACAATATGCGGAAGCTCGGTGTAAAGTTTCTGCTCAATCATCACGTAACCTTGCTGCGTGGAATTTGATTTGGTAGTAAAATGCCAAACGGGTCCTTCTAATTTCGAACCGTTGGCAAGTTTGGAAACCACTTTCCAATAGTAAACCTTGGAAGTCTTTAACCCGATTACCACCACCGTTCTTGAAGAAGAATCCACATTTGAAGCTTTCAAATTAAGCGGGGGATTTTTCGTGTCGAAGTAAACATCAAATTTGACTGCTGCATCGGCTTTCCATTTTAATGCTACTGCAAGGGGCTGATTGGTAGCGCCGTTTACAGGATAGGGTGAATAGGGAATTCTTTTATCACTGGGTTGAACAGGCCCCGAGGGGCCATTAAATTTGCAAGATGCTATTAATAAACCGCTTAAAACCAGCAATAATATTTTTAAAAAAGTTTTCATTTTACTCTTTTATCGATTTAACAAATTCAACTCTTTTTTTAACCGAGGGATGACTGTAGAAAAAGCACTCAATCAAGGGATGAGGTTCTTTGTCGCCTAAATTCAATTCGTTCAATTTTAGAAGCGTATTTGCAAACATTTCTTTTTCACCCGTTACTTTTACGGCATATTCATCCGCCTGGTATTCAAATCTGCGTGAAATTTTATTCGTCAAAGGAGTCAAAACCAAGCCTATTACCATCGACCAAAGCACCAAGAGTGGCAAAGCATCTATTTGAGTTATTTTTTTAAACCCAAATATTGGTAATGTTAAGTTGTAAAAAACAGATATCAAATATAATGTAATAAAACTAAAAGCGGTGGAGAGAAAAATGTTTTTGACGATGTGCTTTTTTTTGTAATGACCTACTTCATGTGCCACTACGGTTGCTATTTCGTCGGCTGAGAAATTTTTCAAAAGAGTATCGCCTAAAATTATTCTCTTTGTTTTTCCCAAGCCGGTAAAAGCAGCGTTTGCCTTTTTGGTTTCCTTGCTCATATTAAATTTGTAAATGTTTTTTACCCTAAGCCCTCCTTCCCGAGCAATGTTAATAATTTTTTCTTTCAATGTTTCGTCTGTAATAGGTGTAACCTTGTAAAATATCGGTAGAATAACCACAGGCAAAATTTGAGCTAAAAATACGGAAAAGAAAAAAAGAAGCAGAGCAAAATAGAACCACCAGGCATTGCCCGTGTGCAGCATCAAATAATAAAAAGCTAACAATAACGGGATGCCGATCACCGAGCCTACAAGCAATCCCTTTGTGCCCTCCCAAATCCAAGCAAAAAACGTTTGATTTGAAAGATTGTATTTATGCTCCAAATAAAATTCCGAGTAATATTTTAACGGGAAAAATATTACTCCTCCTACAAACCCTATTACCAATGTAAAGACAATCAAATTAAAATAAGGGTTTTGAATATTTCTAAATATGAACTGTTCAAGTTTTGAACTAAAACCAAGCCAAACAAAAAGCAAAAGGAGCACAAATCCCGTAACCCCATTGAATATTCCTACCGCAATTTTAATATTGTTGTATTTTTTTGCTCTTTTGTCCATTGCTAACAAAATGAAATTTTTAATTACTAATATGCTAATATTTAATCATAAGAGAAAAAGGGATTTGGACATATTAAGAAAAACCGAGACTTCCTTTTCGTATTTAATGAAGGTACAAGTTTAAATTTGGTGGCAAAAAAATAGCTTGTCTTTTCCTTTTGATCGTTTTGTTACTATTTTTTGCTCCCCGCAGAATGCGGGGAAGGTGTGAATAGGTTTGAAAAATTACCGACACCAAAGGGATCGAATGTTTGTAGAATAAAATTTGGAAAAACAAAAACGATGCCGAAGTTATGTAAGTAAAGCAATCTATAGAGATGTTTGGCGTAGTTAAAGTTCCAATTTTTCAACACCCCGTCTCCCGACAGCATTTTGGATGAGTGGACAAATGTATAAATGGATGCTCATTGATGAAGAAGGTTGAAGGTTGTGGAGTACGCTAAGGCAGAACTGACCATGCTTCGTTCAGTTGAAATGACAGTGAAAAAGTCCGCATTCTCTTGGGTTATATCTGGCATTGCCGTCGGATTCATCCGACGGTTGAAAAAGACAACAAGCTTCACAGGGCTTTAGACTCATTGTTCTAACACCGAATGAAAGAGAAATGTGGGCAGAGCAATTCATTCCTCTTTTCTATTCTCACCGTTTGCTGAAGCAAACGGCAATTTGACTGAATTCAACGTCAATGTTAATCAACACAACATTCCATTCACCATTCACAATTTACCATTTACAATTCACAATCCAACCTGTCGCGCCATAGTCCGAGCGCAGCGAGGGCGTAGTCGTACCATCCAATCATCCAAGCATCCATTCATCCAATTATGCAAGGTTTTCGGTTTTGCAAGAATCAACTTGAAACCCTTCGGGGTTCTTTTCCTCTTTTTGATTCTTCGTTCTAAAGACATTGAACCCCTTCGGGGTTCTCAGGGACAAGCATTACGGCCCCAACGGGGTCGAATGTTTATAGAAGGGAACAACAAAAAATGTAAGCCGATGCCGAAGGTATCGAAGTGAAACAATCTATTGAAATGTTTGGCGTAGTTAAAATTTCAAATTTTTCAACACCCCGTCTCCCGACAGCATTTTGGATGAGTGGAAAAATGGATAAATGGATGCTCATTGATGAAGAAGGTTGAAGGTTGTGGAGTACGCTAAGGCAGAACTGACCATGCTTCGTTCAGTTGAAATGACAGTGAAAAAATCCTCATTCTCTTGGGTTCTATCTGGCATTGCCGTCGGATTTATCCGACGGTTGAAAAAGACAACAAGCTTCACAGGGCTTTAGCCTCATTGTTCTAACACCGAATGAAAGAGAAATGTGGATAGAGCCATTCATTCTTCTTTTCTATTCTCACCGTTTGCTGAAGCAAACGGCAATTCGACTGAATTCAACGTCAATGTTAATCAACACAACATTCCATTCACCATTCACAATTTACCATTTACAATTCACCATCCAACCTGTCGCGCCGTAGCCCGAGCGCAGCGAGGGCGTAGTCGTACCATCCAATCATCCAAGCATCCATTCATCCAATTATGCAAGGTCTTCGGTTTTGCAAGAATCAACTTGAAACCCTTCGGGGTTCTGTGTTTAGGTTTTATTCTTTATTCTACAAGCATTAAACCGCATGGCTCGCTTTTCTTATTTTTTCCAACACACCCTTCCCTCCCTCCAAACATACATTCGCGCAACGTGTCGCGACTATGCTCCCGCAAATGCGGGACAGTGAGGACGAAGTTGGACCTGTCTCGCGTTTTACCTCTTGCGTCTCGCGTTTAACTGTTTCTTATTTCATCTTTCTTAGTTTTTTATTTTTGCCACAGATTTTAAACCTGTACTTTAATGACTCTGTATCTTTTTCTTCTTACTCTGTTCACTGTTATCTGATTTGTAA
>WFQV01000420.1 GCA_015486905.1 Melioribacteraceae bacterium
AGAAATAATAGTTCTTTCCGGTTTTAAGTTTTCTGCGGATTTAATTATTTCTTGTTTTAGTATAAAATTATTTTTATTTTGTATAATATGTCTGTTAAATATAGCATATTGTAACGTTGGCACACATAATACGAAAAGGTTATCAAAAAGAAATATTCATTAACTTTGTTAAAAAAGAACTGCCATGAACACGCTAGAAATTAAAAAAGATTTTCATAATCTAATAGACAGCATAGACAATGAAAACCTGTTGTCAGACTTTTATGACCTGCTAAAAAGAAGAATTTCCAGCAAAGAAGGAAAACTATGGAAAGGCTTGACAGAAAAAGAACAGGAAGAACTAAATTTAGCATTTAAAGAAAGCGAAAAGCCTGAAAATCTAATAAGCCATGAAGAAATGAAAAACAAACATGAAAAATGGCTTTAAAAATTTACTGGACAAAAAGGGCGGACAAAAAGTTTGATCAGATCTTAGACTATCTTTTAGAAGAATGGGGGGGGAGTACTGTAAAGGCATTTACGAGAAAAGTATATTATTTTTTTGACATTCTGTCTGAATTTCCGGAAATAGGGACAATAGAAAACAAAGAAAAAGGGATACGTGGTTTTACGATAATAAGGCAGGTAAATCTGTTTTATAGGATTTTAGGCGACAAAGTTATATTATTGAACTTTTTTGATAACCGAAAGCACCCAAGAAAGAAAAACTTTTAAAAAGTACGTGTGCCAACAATAGCCTATAGTTCATGCCTCAAATAGTTGGGACAGTCTCAAATAAAACAAAGAAACTGCAGAACGCCTCATATACTTAACTATTCCACCACATTTCACTAAAACGGAGCTTTGTCCTATGCGGAATACCCGAGCCATAGCAAATATGTTTGAACGAAGGCGCTAAAGACTTGATAAACCTCTGCGCGCTTGGCGTCAATCCTTTGCGGTCTCTGCGTGGAACAATGTGTTTAATCGTAGTGTAATTGACTTTTGCCTTTTCACCGAAATCTCTAAACAAAAAAAATTAAGATTTACTTGGTAATACAACGTGGTTCAATAAAAAACCGTAAGCCAAATGCACTCGGGATTTTTAGAAGTGTAAACCACACGATGCTTGCGATGCGCCGGTATTATTAAGTAATCTCCGCTTCTTAATTTTTCTTTTTCGCCGTTTTCGAACAATAGCTCCGCTTCACCCTTTAATAAAATCACAAATTCGTTCTCGTTCTGATTGTACCATTTGTTTTCGGGCGTTATTTGCCCTCGTGAAATTATTCTTTCTATTCGAATGTTATTGTTTTCTGCAAGCGTTTGGAATAGCTCTTTTTTTAATTCTTGCGGAACGTTTTCAAAAATGTTCTTAAGCTCCAATTTTACCCCCTAATTCTTTGAAGTCACCGCCGGTCGGATTCTGAAAAATTCTCAATTCGAACTCAGGCACAACAGCCAAAATGTGGTCGAAAATATCGGCTTGGATTTCCTCATATTTGCCCCATTCGGTTGTGTTTGCAAATACGTAAATTTCAATCGGCAGACCGTTTGGCCCCGGTTGCAATTGCCTCACGAGGAACGTTAATTCCTTATTTACATCGTTACGGTTTTTTAAATACGCCTTCAAATATTCACGAAAAGTGCCTATGTTAGTCATTCGTCTGCCGTTAACGGGAACCTCCGGATTTACATTATGTTTCCTATTATCCTCTTCAATCTCATTCTTTTTACGAACTATGTAATCCTTCAGCAAGTCAATCTTTTCAAACTTTTCCAACAATTTTTTATCTACGAACCTTACACTGTTCTGGTCAATGTAAATTGCACGTTTAATTCTACGCCCGCCGGTTTCAACCATTCCGCGCCAGTTTTTGAAAGTTTCGTCCAGCAGTTTGTAAGTGGGAATTACACTTATTGTTTTGTCCCAATTCTGAATCTTAACGACGTTCAATGAGAGGTCAATTACATCGCCGTCAGCCCCGTATTTAGGCACTTCAATCCAGTCACCGACCTTAACCAAATCATAAGAAGAAATTTGAATACTTGCTACGAAGGAAAGTATTGTGTCCCGGAAAACAAGAATTACCACTGCGGTCAAGGCGCCCAAACCGCCGATAATTGCCCAGGGGTCTTTCGAGGTAAGAACGCCGATTAGCAAAATAATGCCCCAAGTCCAAACAACAATTTTAATCACCTGAATGTAACCTTTAATCGGTCTGTCTTTAAATTTGCTTGTCTTTTCCAGTAAACGTGTAAGTGAAGTAAGTAAAGAGCTGATTACCAGCAAAGACGTAAAAAGCACAAGCACATGCATTGCCTCGCTAAGAAATGCATCCCAGCCCTTAATCCAAGAAGAGAACCAGTCAATGATGAAAAGAGGAATTAAATACGAGGTTCGCGTTAGGAGAGTGTCATCGAAAAATGTATCATCGTACTTTGTTTTGGTCTTTTGTGTGATTTTACGAACAGTAGTAACAAGTATTTTTTTTGTAATTTTGTAAAAGATGTAAGCTACTACAAGCAGAACCGCAAGTTTAACAAAATTCGTAAAAAGAGGATAATTTGTTAACCAATCGGAAACCGTTTTCAAAGTTTCTTTCATTATTTACCTCCGGCTAAGTCTTTTAACGCTTTACCGTCAACTCTAAAAGTTGTCCACTCGTTCAAAGGTTTTGCGCCGAGGGCTTTGTAAAAATCAATAGCAGGTTTGTTCCAGTCCAGCACGCTCCACTCGAACCTTCCGCAATCACGCTCAACGGCAATTTGTGCCAGCTTTCTTAACATTTGCGTTCCGTAGCCTTGCCCCCGTTCTTCCGGCAGAACGAACAAGTCTTCAAGATAGAGCCCGTATTTGGCTAAGAATGTGGAATAATTGTGAAAGAAAATAGCGAACGCAACCGGCTTTTCACCGGCGTAACCGATAATACACTCGGCTTTAGGGTTTTCTGTAAAAAGTGTTCCCTGAATTTTTTCTTCGTCTGCGGTCACTTCTCCTGAGAGCTTTTCGTATTCGGCTAATCCGCGAATAAATTTCAATATTAATTCCGCATCTTTCTTTTCCGCCTTACGAATATTAAGCTTGTTCACTTTTTGCTCCTTTTAACTTTCGTTCAAATTATTCAAAATCGGCAAGTGAAAAATAATGTTTTAAGTTCGGAATGGAACGGAATTTTTTTGTTTGCTAAAATTAAACTTTTACTGTTTTGAGAATTTCGCATCCGTTCAAAGACTGAAAATCAGAATTTGTGCGGTACAGGTTTAAAATCGGTGGTAAAAAGAAATAATAAATATTTCAAGACAAAATATTTAACATCAAAGGCTCATTAAAAATTCGAAGGAATAAATTCAACTGCTACCGCAGTTGCTTATTTTTGTTTTATCCTTTTTCCCCGAATTTCATTCGTGGTTATTATAGTATCCTCAATCAAATCTTTGTTTTTTTTGTCAAAATATTTTAAACTTTTGTAATAATTGAAATTGTGAAATTGGTTGACGTCTTTGCCGCGCTAAGGATGATTGGATAATTGGATGAATGGATTGTCCGCATTCCCAAGTATAATGTGGAATCGCAATGACGGCTCAATATCCAACCATCCAATCATCCAACCATCCATGCATGTAAGGAGGGAAAGGGAGAATAGGTTTGAAAAATGAACATCTTCAAAAGTGCTGAATAGTATCC
>WFQV01000421.1 GCA_015486905.1 Melioribacteraceae bacterium
TCTAAACTAAATCATAATCTATCATAAAATCAGACAAATCACAGTTCAAGACAGTGTGCGACTTGCGAGCGGAACAGAAAAAAATAAACACAAAGGTGCAAAATGGAATATTACGCAAAAACAGATATAGGTAAAAAATACGACCACAATGAAGACTTTTACATATTACCCGAAGCGAATGAAAAATACGGAATAAAAAACATTGACGTAAAAAACAAAGGAATGCTATTTATTTTATGCGACGGAATGGGCGGGGGCAATGCGGGGGAAGTAGTAAGCGAACTAACCGCAAGCTGGATAATGAAAGAATATTACGCTAATGAAGAGATGGCGGACAATCCCAAAGAAAAGTTAAAAGCAATAATAAACAGCGTAAACGAAAGGATTAAAAAACTATCTAAGGAACACGAAGTTTACAAAGGCTGGGGCACAACGCTTGTGGCTACGTTGATTATTAAAAATACGGCTTATGTGTTAAGCGTTGGAGACAGCCGTTTGTATTTGTACGGAAACAAGGAGTTAGTTCAAATAACCGAAGACCAATCTGAAGTGTGGGAAATATACAAGAAAGGAATAATAACGAAGGAAGAGATGCGGAAACATCCGCATAAACACATATTAAACACGGTAATCGGTATGGAAGGAGAGTTGAAAATTAACGAATATGAGTTAAATTTAGAGAAGGATAATATTTTATTAATGTGCAGCGACGGGCTAACGGATATGTTGACTGATAAAGAAATAGCGGAAAGAATAAACAGAAGGTCATTGAAAAAAACCGCTGAAAAGTTAATAAAGCAAGCCAACAGTAACGGCGGGAGAGATAATATTACAGCAATACTAATAAAAACATAAAGATAAAAATGAAAGAACCATCGGCAATAAAAAAATTAATAAAGCAAGGCGAAGGCATTGAAATTGAGTTTAAAAAATCTGAGGAAAAACTCAGTAGAGACGTCTTTGAAACAGTATGTGCGTTCTTAAACAGAATCGGTGGACATTTGTTACTCGGAGTGGACGATTACGGAAAAATCGTTGGCGTGTCGAATCCCGAAAAAGTCTTGAATGAATTTGTAACACTTTCGAATAATTCGCAAAAATTACAGCCGACTTTTTATTTCTCGCCGGAAATAATTACTGTTGAAGGCAGAGAAATAATTTATGTTTATATACCGGCAAGTTCTCAAGTTCATAAAACCAACGGAAAAATATTTGACCGGAACGACGACGGCGATTTTGATATTACAAATAACTCGGAACTTGTAGGAGCTTTGTATCTAAGGAAACAAACCGCATATTCCGAGAATAAAATTTTCCCTTTTGCTACGATGCAAGATTTGAGGAGCGATTTAATAGACCGAGTTAGAAAAATGGCAAGAATTGAAGCGGGTGACGAACATCTTTTCGGCAGATTATCAGACGAAGAAATACTTAAAAGTTTGAGCCTATTTCAACATGATTACATAACGGGGAAAAGCGGTTTAACGCTTGCGGCGATATTGCTTTTCGGTAAAGATGAAACAATAATGAATGTGCTTCCGCACCACAGGACGGATGCGATTGTCCGCAAAATCAAAACGGACAGATATGATGATAGGGACGATATCAGGACAAATTTATTAGAGAGTTACGATAGATTAATGGCGTTTGTAAAAAAACATCTTCCCGATCCGTTCTATCTTGAAGATGATAAAAGAATTAGTTTAAGAAATAAAATTTTTAGAGAAGCGATTGTAAATATTCTGATTCACCGGGAGTTCATTAATCCCTTTCCGTCAAAGATGATAATAAAAAACAGTATGGTTGAATTTGAAAATGCAAGTCGTCCTCACGGCTACGGCTTAATTCGTCCCGAATCATTTTCGCCTTTCCCTAAAAATCCTAAAATAGCAAGGGTGTTTAAGGAAATAGGTTTGGCGGATGAATTAGGTTCCGGCGTTAGAAACATTTTTAAGTATTCTAAAATTTATTCGGGAAAGGAACCGCGTCTCGTAGAGGGCGATATATTCAGAATAGAAATCGCGCTTCCGGAATCTACCGAGCAAGTTACCGAGCAACCTACCGAGCAAGTTACCGAGCAAGCGCTTATTGAATTTTGCAGAGAGCCTAAGAGCACAAAAGAGATAATGGAATTTTTACAATTGAAACACAGAGAATATGTCCGCTCTGAAATAATTAAGCCCTTACTGGAAAAGGACTTACTAAAAATGACAATGCCCGTTAAGCCGAATAATCCGAAGCAGAAATATTATTCTGTAAAAAAAACACAGGGGGTTAAAGATAACGTTGGAGTAGTTTATTCGGGTTCTACCGAGCAAGTTACCGAGCAACCTACCGAGCAAGTTACCATGCAA
>WFQV01000422.1 GCA_015486905.1 Melioribacteraceae bacterium
CTGCCGGTAGGCAGGTTATGAATGATGAATGAGTGAGGAGTAGATTGATTGGATGGTTGGATGGTTGGATGGATGGATGATTGGATGATTGGATGGTTGGATGGATGAATGCATAGTTGGGATAAATGATTGGAATGAAAGATGCAATTTGTAAGTTCTATCACTTAAGTAGCGATTCTAATTGTAGAAATAATTAATGCACAAATAAAAGGAAAGTTAGCTTGATTACAGGTTTACAAACATTAGCGAAAATTCGCATAATTAGCGGCTAAAAAATAAAAAGATGGAAAAAAATGTCTTAATAATAGTAATATCTCTTCTTCTCATTTCTATTTGCAACCCTTACGCTGCACAAGCAAAAATTGATTCATTAAAATCCGTTGTTAAAGCCGGAAAAACAACCTCCGAAAAACTTGATGCCGCAATTAAACTATCAAAAATTTTATTAAAAAGCAGAAATAGCGAGACAAAAAAATACCTTGATATTGCTAACCGTTTGTTAAATGAAAACCCGGACAGTTTAAGCCTGGCAAAAGTTACAAGAATGTATGCCCTTTACGATGTTTATTCCGGAGATTACGAAGAAGCTGCACATTATTATTTAACCGCCGTGGAAATTAGTAAAAAAATAAAAAACACCGAGTTAACAAATTACGCATTAAACGGTTTGGCTCAATTAAACCTAAGAACAAAAAATTATTCAAAAGCCGAATCGATTTTCAAATATCTTATTGCACAAGCAAAGCAAGCTAATAATGACGATGATATTCTAATTTATTCGCTTAATCTCGCCACAACTTATGGAGAAGACGGGAACTTTGATGAATCGGAGAAATATTTACTGGAAGTTTATAAATCCAATCCAAAAAATAAATTTTTTAAAGCCGTTGCAGCCAACAGTTTAAGTTTTATTTACAACAATCAAGGGAAATATAATAAAGCCCTTAAATACGGGAAAGAAGCTGCAGAATATTCCCAAAATGTTTCCGATGAAGCATTTAAAATCGAAAGCTTGACAAACTATTCTAATTCATTAAAAGGACTTGGTGAAAACGTAAAAGCCGGCAAGATTATAAAAGAAATTATTTCGATGGCTCGCAGTAATCATTTTATTAGAAAGATGAATAACTCAATCGGAAATCTAGCTCTTAATTATGAAGCAATGCAGGACTTTAAATCCGCGTATAAATATTACAAAGATTTCTCCGAACGGAGGGATTCACTTTTAACTGAGGCGACGACTGCAAAAATAAATGAACTCCAAATAAAATACGAAACAGCTAAAAAGGATCATGAAATTCAAGAAAAGACCGATGCGCTAAGGAGGAGAAATTCAGCTCTTATTTTTTCGGTTTCCGGTGTAATTTTATTTATTGCAATATCAATTTTAATTTTTATTCTATACCGCAAAAAGAATGAAGCATATAAAGAGATTGTTAAAAAAAATATTGAACTCATTAATACTGAAGAACAACTTCTAAAAAAGAAACAGAACGAGTTGAAACAAGAAAAGTATGTTTCTTCCGCATTAAGCGATGAAAAAAAGGACAAGTTACATTTGAAGTTGATTGAAGCAATAAGCGAAGAAAAAATCTTTCTTAATCCCGATATTACTCTTGGAAAATTAGCTCAAAGATTTGGAATAAACTCAAAATACTTATCTCAAGTGATTCATGAATTTTATAATTCCGGTTTTTCCGATTTCATTAATCAGCTGCGCATTAAAGAAGCCGCGCGGCTTTTAAGCGACCAATCTTATAGTCACATCTCTATCGAAGGAATTTCGGAAATGGTCGGGTTTAATACCAAATCTTCTTTTAATATATATTTTAAAAAATTCATCGGGGTTACGCCCTCCTATTTTTCAAGTACTTCAAAAGATATTTTATAAAAAAAAAGAAAATCCTTCCTTAAAGTTGTAGTTAATTCCGAATTCCAAACAACAACCGTTTGACTCAAAGAAATACTCTGCTTATAATCAAATTGTAAATTTCAGGAGTAAGACATGCCAAAGCAACATTTCCTTTTCCTGACAAATGTAAACGATATTTATTCGGCTCTGCTTGATTATTCTAATCGATATCCAAACGAAGTTGATTTTCTTGTCCATTCTACAAACAAAGAGTCCGAACATTTTGCAGATTTGAGAAATACTAAAATCATTAGCAATCATCTTCTCGATAATTCAATTATCATTTTTTATCTTACAGGAAATTTAAGTATTTATATAATTAATGAATATTTCACGAAATTCACAAAGAACGAACATAAAGTGGTTTATCTCTTTTCCTCACTCAACTTATATTATTCTCCGAACACCGCTCAATATAAAACTTCTCGGAAGGTTATTGAAATAGTTAAATCGAAGTCAGTAAATTATATGCTTCTATCTCTTTTTCTAACTGAAAATATTTATGCGTCTCACTTTAAAAAATGGGATGAAAAATATTTTGCCGGCAACCCTCTGATGAAATCTCTAATAATTCCCAACGATAAATTAATTGAAAAGATTATTACAGTTTCAACGGAAGATAAAAGAAATGAAAAAATTCATATCATAAACTCAAAACTTAATTCACTCGAAAATATTGTGAGTAGAATCAGACCAAATAGAATTGAAAAACTATTAAGGCACAAACTATTAAAAAAGGGAAAATATATATCAGACGCTGAACTTAATGACGCTCTGAAACTATTTACAAAATTACTCCCAACTTTTAATCAGGCAAATGTAATTACGCTCGTTAACCTCCGACCGCAGCATGATATTTAAGTTGAAATTCTCAAATGACTCAAGAAAATTTATTAATAATAATTCGGGAGGAGAAGATGAAAAAAATATTATCATTAATTGTTTTATTAGCGTTTGCTATTCCGGTTCTATCGCAAGATATCGCTCCTAACATAAAAGAAAGCGTTGCGCTAATTAAGTCCAATCGCAACAGTAACTTCAAAAGTATCGGAGATATATTATTCTCTTTCCATATTACTTCGGGAAGAGACCCGCTCGGAGTAACCGTAGTCGGTTCTACAATCGTCTTATCCACTAATGGCAATAACGGCGAAAATTACTTTGAAGAATATACTTTTGACGGTCAATTCATAAGCGAGACTCCGCAGACCACTACCTCAACTTACGGATACCGAGATCTTGCCTTTGACGGAACTTACATTTTAGGGAGCGATTCACAAACAATCGATAAAATCGACCCGACTACTTTTGCCGTTATATCATCAATAACAAATCCGGACAATTCAATACACAGAGGTCTGGCTTATGATAATTCAGGGAATGCAATTTACTCGACAAATTTTCATAATGGGAAATTGCTGAAAATCAATGCGGCAACCGGGGAAACCATTAAGAATTACGGTCATCCGGATTATACTCCGTACGGCATCGCTTTCGATAAATATTCAAATCCCTCTTATGCTTCGCTTTGGTTTTTGGAAAACAGCTATTACGGCGAGTTTAGGCTGGCAAGGGTGGATACAGCGAGCGGACACGATAACTATATTCTGGATTTATCCAATCAGCTCCCCGACAGTTCTTTAAGCGGCGGACTTGAAATTACTAACTCAGCGCCGCAATTCCCCGGAAAAATTATTGC
>WFQV01000423.1 GCA_015486905.1 Melioribacteraceae bacterium
TCAGCATCTTTTTCGGTTATATATTTTTGCGATAAAATAGGTATAAAAAAGATGGAAAGAAGCATTGAAACAAAAAGGGAGATTGCCATAGTTAAAGAAAGAGATTTAAAAAACGCGCCCGTTACTCCGGTTAAAAAAGCCAGCGGTGCAAAAACCACAATTGTGCTGAATGAAGAACCGAGAATTGCGCTGAAAATTTCTTTAATGGAATTGCCGACAACTCTCTTTGCATCATCTTTTTTGATAGCCAAATGACGAATAATATTTTCCACGATGACAATCGCATCGTCAATGATCAAACCGATTGCCGCCGCAAGCCCGCCGAGCGTCATAATGTTGAAGCTCATGTTAAAAAATTTCATTACAAGAATTGTAACAGCAATTGTAATCGGAATATCGAGAGATGCAATAAGCGTTATTTTCCAATTGCGCAGGAAAAGAAAAAGTATTCCCATTGCAAGCAGAATTCCGATAAAAATGGAATCCCTCACGTTTTTCATACTTTCAATTATCAGTTCCGATTGATCGTAGAATTTACTTACCTTAATTCCCGCGGGAATTTTATTTTGCATTGATTCTAACTTGAGCTTAATTGCATCATCAATTTTAACCGTATTCCCGCCCGGCTGCTGGTAAATATTCAGCAGTACGGCATCCTTGCCGTTGCTTGTTACTCTTGTCCATTCGGGACGAACCGATTTTTTAATTGTTGCGACATCACTAAGAAAAACGGAGCTTTGCCCTTTAACTTTAATGACCGTATTACCAATGTCTTTTACATTAGCATATTGTCCGTTTACCAAGGTAAGATAGAGTTTATAGTTTTGCTCAATTTTCCCGGCCGCTTCAATTATGTTCGATTTCCGAATTTGATTTACCAAATCGGACAAAGACAATCCATAAGAACGCAATCTTTCGGGGTTCACTTCAACAAGGAATTCTCTTGTTCTTCCTCCGAGGACAATAACTTTGGCAACGCCGTCAATTCCGGTTAAAATCGGGCGTAATGTGTATTCCGCATAATTTCTTAATTCAATTAAACTTTTTGTATCGGAAGTTAAACTGTAACCGATAATAGGGAAAACCGTTGGGTTCATACGGCGGACTGTAAACTTAAAATTAGGCGGAAGTTCGCTCCGGATTTGATTAATAGCATTATTAACAAGCAATTCAGCTTTTACAACATCAATGTTCCAATGAAAATTTATTGAAAGCTCCGAAGCGCCGCGGCTTGTTGCGGAACGAACGTTAACCACATCTTGAATTGAATTGACAGCTTCTTCCAATTTACGTGTAACGGTAATCATCATTCTGTCGGCAGGCATATCTCCTGCTTCGGCAGAAACGGCAATTCGAGGAAATTGAATATTCGGGAAAAGACTTACGGGAAGTTGAAACGAGCTGAATATACCTCCGAGAGTTAAAACCATAACGATAAAAATGATTGACTTAACGTGTTTCTTCATAAAATTTCCAAGTTCCATTTACTTCGCTCCGCAATCTATTTTTGTATCTTAACGCGCATACCGTTTTCCAACTCGTAGTTCCCAAGGTAAACAACAATATCGCCTTTATTTACACCGCTTAAAATCTCAATTTTGTCTGAGTTTTTAATTCCTGTTTTAACATAAACTTTTTTTGCGACATTATTATTTACTAAAAACACATAAGCTCCATTTGCATCAATTAGCACAGCTGAACGAGGCAATGCGATAATATTTCTATTCGTTCTAACAAAAATCTTTGCTTCCGCAAACATTCCGGGTTGTAATGAAATATTAGAATGCTCTATTTTTATCCAAATATGTGCTAACTGTGTAGCGGGATCAATTTCTCTGTTTTTTCTTACCACTTCACCTTTAAAATATTTGCCGTCGGTAACGTTTGGAATAGTGATATCAGCTTTTTGACCTACTTTTACTTTTTCTATATCTTCGGATTCAACCCCAATCACCGCAATTATTTCGTTCATATTAATAATATGTACCAAGTCTATTGTGGGGTCGGCTATTTGTCCTATCACTCCATGAATACTGCTTACTACTCCGTCAATGGGAGAACGTAATTCGCTGTTGGCAACGGCATATTCAAACGACTGTAGTTGTAAGTTATATTCCGATTTAGCCAGCTCATAATTTGTTTTTGCGGTTTCTAATTTTACCTTGGCAATTACTCCTTTTTTAAAAAGATTTTGTGCTCTTTTGAAATTAATCTTTGCATACTCCAAATTTATTTTAGACTTTTTTACGGCAAGGTCAATTGAGTGATCACGCTGTAACTTTACAACCAATTCGTTTTTTTTTACATGGTCTCCCGGTTTGACAAAAATATCTTCAATTCTCAGCGAAGATGCGGCGGAGATTTTAA
>WFQV01000424.1 GCA_015486905.1 Melioribacteraceae bacterium
ATATATGAATTGCTTTGTAAAATGGTAAAAGAGACTAAAACTAAACGGCAGATTATTATTGTCTCACACAATGCAAATTTGGTAGTTTCAACTGATAGCGAAAATATTATTGTTGCAAATCAAGAAGGACAAGACCCTGATAAAGAAAAAAGTGAACATCGTTTTGAATATGTTAATGGAGCCATAGAATATTCATCGCCCAAAGATGACGAACTCGTAAAAAAAGATACAAGTATTTTTTTCATCTAATCGGTTTTAGTCAATTTTTTGAAATTTACGTGTAAAAAAGTGAAAATTAAGCTGCTATTTTCAATTTAGAGTTAATTTCGAATGAAAAAATTGAAATATTAGTCGGAAAAAATAAAATATTGAAAAATTTACCTATTTTTCTCAAATATTTGGTAGTTCTGAACACATTGATAGCCAAAGCTCTTAATTTTTGCCCGAATCTCATTTTTTCTAACCCACGATATCTCAACCGTCGAGCACCGGTCATGTGGATAAATCGTGAGTTGGTCGCTTCTATTCCACTCCGATAACGATATTCGTCTTTAAATTCAAGACTTTCTTCATATTGACGACGAAGAAAAAATTTTATAGACTCTTTTCTATAAGTGATTTTTCTACCTTTTCTGCATTTCTTGGTCGGACAACTATCTGAAAAAGGACAATTGGCACAAGTTGATTTATTCCAAAAAAGACTTATACTACCTTTTTTATTATGCTTAATAACATCAGGTTCCTTATTCGATTGGCAAGATACTATTTCAAAATTATCCGAATCTATATTGAATTTATCAAATCCCTTTTTAGATGCTTTACCTGGTGTCGGCGCTATTAATTCGACACCAAAATTCTTTGCTATTTCTTTATTTTTCTCGCTAGCGTATAATGTGTCTCCTGCCACTTTCTCCGATTTTAAACCTCGCTCTTGTAAATTTTCCAAAGCAGGTTTAAGAGCATGAGAATCATGCTTGGCGGCAGATTCGGTCTCAGAATAAGTAATCAAATTAAGTTTCGGTTTGTTTTCATTAGTTTCTTCATTGCCATTATCAGTTTTACTATCATCTTTTTTCTCTTCTTTAGAACTATAAGTCTCCATAATTTGAGTCTGGAAACCTTGACCTTTATGACCGTCATAACCCGAATCAGGGTCTGATGGATTTTGAACACTATCGGAAGATACTTCCTTTGATGATTTTACTACTACTTGTTCATTTTCAACATAACAGTGTTCGGAAAAAACTCTTAATAATAGCTTAAAACTTGTCATATTAGATACAATCGTTTCCGTTGAAAAAGTGCTGATTAATAAATACATATCATTGGCAAGGGTTGCCATGTTACGCTCACTTTCGGATGGCTTAATCTGACCAAAATATGAAGCTTCTGATTTCTTTAAATACTTCGTTTGCATTTCGCTTGATATCTCGGCGTTAAATATTTCAAGATGTTGTCGCTTTAAATTCTTTAAAAACTTGATTATTGTTCTACCTAATATTCTTATTCTTCCAAGACGCGCCATATTAGAATAAACATGTACGGAATCGATTCGCTGTTTGCTTATATCTACATTAAAATATTTTATCAAATGGTCGGTTGCCACACTGAATATCTGCTCTGATAATCCTAATTCTACCAACTGATTACGCATCGTCCAAAGGGTTTTCTCTGATATTACTTGATTATCTTCATCAAAACACTCAAGAGCAAAATGCCACAGTTCATTAAATGCTAACTCTTTTATCGTTTCAGAATCGGTTAAATCAAAAAACTGTTGTAATACTACTGTTCCCATTATTGAATAAAGCTCTTTGGTAGGGCGACCTCGATGAGAAGAATATAAATGAAAAATTTGTTCCGCAGGTAATAAAGGTAAAATATGTTTTCGAAATACTTCAGCCCAACTCTTTTGTAATAACTTTAACTTTCGGAGAGAATAGATATTTCTCCACGGTTCTAACCCGGGTAAATAATTTTGTCCTGTATTTTTTATATTAATCATTTTTGCCTTCCTTTTCGGGGTTCAATTTCTTGTTTTGTTAGATTCCTGTCAAGCAAAAAATAGGGCTAACTACTACTTTTTTCAAATATTTAACTACTATTATTTTTTACGATTTCGTCAAAATTCATTAATGTCAAATTTCGAAGTCAAAACAAATTCTTTTAAGTATGTTCTATAGTTTGGTTGACCGAAACTTACAAAGTATTTACCTTCTTTGTCGTCTTTGTTGTAATAATATTCGGAATAATAAGTTCCGAGTTGCAACCATTTTGTAAATCTATAAGTTAAAGAGCCGTAATATCCTTCTCCTTTCAGAGGGTCTATTTTAATAGGTACTGCAGGATTCATCGGATTGGTCATTACAAAGTCGTTTATGTTGAAATCATAAAGAGTGTATTCAGTAGCGGCAACCAAATTGCCTATGGAATATTCGGCAGAATAGGTAAAAATATCAGTGTCCCAATAGGGTTTTACATTTTCCGTAGGAATATAAACATTAGTGGCGTGTTCGGTAAAATCCATATCCAACCAACTGTATTTGAATTTTAATCCGTCAAGAGGTGTATCCCAAGAAAGATGAACAACATTTGACAAATCCACTTTAATATCCTGAATATTAATCAATCCCAAAGAGCTTTCTTTAGCCAATCTACCGTCTTTCGGAATTGAAATTTTTCCTGTTTGCAATTGGTAAGAAAAATCGCCGATATACGGAACGGAAAAATCACCGTATAATCCTATCCCTTCAATAGAATTAAAAGTATCTCTCCAATTTTCATTATACACACTTTGAGGTAGAAAAACAAATGTTCTCAAGTTATCCACATC
>WFQV01000425.1 GCA_015486905.1 Melioribacteraceae bacterium
CAATTAAAACAACTCGCAAGCGAAATAAGAGAATATTTAATTGATGTGATTTCTCAAACCGGCGGTCACTTCGGCGGCGGTTTGGGCACTGTGGAATTAACAATTGCGCTTCACAAAGTTTTTAATACACCGGAAGACCTTTTGATTTGGGATGTGGGTCATCAAGCATATCCGCATAAAATTCTTACGGGAAGACGCGATGCAATGACAACCATCCGCAAGTTGAACGGCATAAGCGGCTTCCTGAAAAGAGATGAAAGCGAATACGACGTTTTCGGTGCCGGGCATGCTTCAACTTCAATTTCCGCTGCGGTGGGCATGGCAGTTGCGCGCGAGCATTTGAAGAAAGACCATAAGGTAGTTGCAATAATTGGTGACGGTGCAATGACGGGCGGAATGGCTTACGAGGGATTAAACAACGCGGGTGTATTGAAACCTAATTTGATAGTTGTTCTTAACGATAATCAAATGTCTATTTCTCCCAATGTTTGGCAGTACGCTAATTATTTTAACGAAATTATTGCTCACCCGGAATTCCAAAAGTTGAAAGGAGCTATTTGGGATTTAACCGGTAAATTAGACCAGTTCGGCGACGGAATAAGAAAAGTTGCCGTTCGCCTTGAATCGGGTATTAAAGCTATTATTACACCGGGAATGCTTTTCGAGGCTTTGGGATTCAGATATTTTGGACCAATCGACGGACACAACATCGGTAAGCTGATTAACATTTTTGAAAAGGTTAAAAACTTAAAAGGTCCTATTCTTATCCACACAATTACGGAAAAGGGCAAAGGATACAAACCTGCGGAAAGTAACAAAGAGAAATTTCACGGCATTTCTCCCTTTAACAAACTGACCGGTCAAACAATTAAAAAATCATCTTCGATTCCAAAATACACGACTGTTTTTGGCAATACGATGGTTGAACTTGTTAGTAAAAATCCTAAAATTGTAGGAATTACGGCCGCAATGCCGGACGGTACAGGTTTGAATATTTTACAAAAAGAATACCCCGACAATTTCTACGACGCGGGAATTGCCGAACAGCACGCTGTTACCTTCGCCGCAGGGCTTGCTGCAGAAGGAATTACTCCGGTTGCGGCAATTTACTCAACTTTTCTGCAAAGAGCTTTTGACCAAATCATTCACGATATTGCGCTTCAAAAATTGCACGTAGTGCTTGCTCTCGATAGGGGCGGTTTGGTTGGAGCTGACGGACCCACGCACCACGGAGCTTTCGATTTAACTTACCTACGCTTAATTCCCAATATTGTCGTAATGGCGCCGAAGGATGAATCCGAATTGCGGGATATGCTTTACACTGCAGTTGAAAAATACCACGACGGTCCCATTGCATTGCGCTACCCTCGCGGTGAGGCGGTAGGTGTTCCGCTTAAAGAAAATTTCGAGGAAATCCCGATAGGTAAAGGTGAAATTCTAAAAAGAGGAAAAGATGTTGCTCTGTTAGCGGTTGGTAAAATGGTAAGCTATTCAAGCGAGGCAGCGAGAATTTTAGGTGAAGCAGGAATAGATGCAGAAGTAATTAATATGAGATTTATTAAACCGCTCGATAAGGAACTGCTCGATTATGTGGCATCGAAATTCGACAAAATAATCACGCTTGAAGAGAACACAATTGTAGGCGGCTTCGGAAGCGGTGTGCTCGAATATTTTGCTACTAAAAATTACAAAAACGATATTCTCAGGGTAGGCTTACCCGATGATTTTGTTGAGCAAGGTTCACAAGCGGAACTTCACGCTTTGTTAGGAATTGATCCCGAGGGAATTTCCAAAAAAGTTGAAGTGTTTGTTAATGAACACGGCGTTAAGGAAGGCATTTCCGCGTAAAAGGTAAGATTTCAATTTGAATAATTGCTTTGGGCGGTATTGCACAAGTTATTCATCTGCTTTTCTGTCTCCTGATGAAATGCTTCTGAAAAGCGCGCTAAATAGTGAAAAGATAACAATGCTACCCCTTACTTGTGACGTAGGACTTACAACTTGTTACTCGTCATTCTTACGTCAACATTCATATTGTTCAATTGGTACAGGTTTAAAATCTGTTGAAAAAAATAAAAGAAATAAGAAAGAAGAAACAAGAAATAAGAAATAGTTAAACGCGAGACGCAAGAGGTAAGAC
>WFQV01000426.1 GCA_015486905.1 Melioribacteraceae bacterium
AGGTTTGTAGAATAAAATAGTAATAAGTGAAAGACGATGCCGAAGGTATCGAAGTGAAAAATTCCCATCGGATTTAGACAGCATTTCTATCGGCTTCAGACAGCATTGCCGTCGGCTTCAGCTGACTTTGCAGTCGGCTTCAGCTGACTTTGCCGTCGGTTTTAACTGACTTTGCCGTCGGTTTTAGCTGACTTTGCCGTCGGTTTTAACCGACGGAAAGAGAATAATTAAATAATGTTGGGCTTTAGCCCCATTGTTCTAATACTAAATGAAAGAGAAATGAGGCTAAAGCCAAAAAACATTGTTTCTTTTTTCAGTCCCGTTGACTAAACTCAACGGCAATGGAGCCAAAGTCAATGGCAATGGGACTAAAGCCAACGGCCAATTTTGACTAATCCAACATTCCATTCTTCCAACATTCCAACAACCCCTTCACTATTTACAATTCACCATTCACAATCAAACTTGTCGCGACGAAGCTCGAGCGCAGCGAGAGCGAAGTCGGATTTCTTGCTTCTTCTTTCTAATTTTTTACCACTGATTTTAAACATGTACCTGCAAATGATTAAAAAAAAGACGACTTCGCCAAGACGAAGCCGTCAAATAGGAGGATGCTATGTTTATTACTCCTTGCGGTTTATTGGAAGAGGCTCAAAATACCTCTCGGTGCCAAATTAGCTTGGGCAAGCATGGACGTTGCAACCTGCTCACTAATTTGTCCCTTTGTTGCGTTTAACTGTTCTAATGCCATATCTGCGTCAAAGAGCCGGCTGTAAGAAGATTGTGAGTTAGCAATTGCCGATGTAAGGAAATTATCTTTGATGTCCAATCTTTGTGTATAATTACCAATCTTTGAAAGCGCACCGTCAACTGCATTTTCGAAAGTATTTAAATACGAACTTAAACTTCCGATTGAAGCAGAAGTAGAACCGACGGAAGCCAATTGCGTTAGTGCATCGGCAACAGCGGTGCTGATGCCTGTAATAGTGTAACTACCGGTTGAAACGGTACTGCTTCCCGAAAGAGTCCCTTCCGAAGATTCCATGTAATCAACGTCTAATTTATCCGTAGATTCCGCACCGGTTTGGAAACTGAATGTTGTACCGTTATTCATTGCACTTGTTGAGACGAGTAGTTTGGTATTGTTGAATTTGGTCGTGTCGAAAATGTTTGCAATTTCTCTTGCAAGAGATAGAATATCTCCCGAAATTTTCGAACTGTCGGCAGCTGCGTTGGTTGCATCTGCAACTTTCGCCCTGATTTGTGTTACCAAATCCTTGATACTAATCAATTGTGTCTCGGCGGTTGAAAGCATATCTTTAGCCGAGCCGATGTTGTTCTGTGCCGCCTGCATCAATTTGATTTTTTGGTTTAACGATTTGCCAACCGCAAAGCCGGATGTATCATCAGCTACGGAATTAATTCTTCGCTGTGTAGCAAGATGCAGTTGTGCCTTGGCCGTATTTTCGCTTACTCTTTTTAAAGCATTGTACGCTTTAAGCGCTCCGATGTTTGTGTTGATTCTGAATGACATGATTTTACCTCCTTGTAGTAAGTTAAATAACTAATTGGTTTTTGTTTATTTCTCCTATCTCAGAAAACTTGTTTGAATCAATTTTGTAGGAAGGGTCAATACTTTGTATTTGCTCCAAATATTTTAATCCGTTCTCTGTCTCACCAATGGAAAAAGACAATTCGGCTGCCGTTTCGTAAGTTTCCAAATGATGCGGATATTCGGTGAGTATTTCGGTGATGATTTTTTTCGCTGCGTCAAAATTGTTTTCGTTAATTGCTTTTGTAATTTTCCCTTTTTGGATTTCAACCCAGAAACTGACTAATAAATTATTATCGCGCGAAAGTTGTGAGAATGTTGTCCATTTGTTCAAGAATTTTTCGCGGTTCCTTATTAAGATGTCTTTGGCCTTTTCATTTCTGTCATAATATTGGATTTGCCTTTCAAGCGAGCCGATGCTTCCGCCCCAAATGTGATTGTAAGAAGTAACGGGGACAATATAACATTTGAAGCCTGCGGCCTTTGCTTGCAGTGCAATGTCCCATTCTTCGGTGTAACAAGGTGTGTATTGATTATCGAAATGAAGAACGTTCGAATTGAACAATTCGGTTTTTACCGCAAAGAAAAATCCGGAAACTTCATCAACAATTTTAGGCTCGTTGAATTCTCCTTTCTCGAAGTAATGAATTATTCTCAAATTAGAAAAATTAAGATACGAGCCTTGTACCCCGGCAATTGCCGCATCGGGTGTCTTTTCCAAGAAGTTCTGTATTTTGTCGAACGCATCCGGTTCTACATTCAAATCGGAGTTTAAAATAAATGAAACTTTTGCACGTGCAATATCCAATCCCACATTCCAGGCTCTTGAAACACCAACGTTGTGTTTCATTACGGCATACTCATTAATTCTTTTGTGATTTTTAAATTTCTCGTACATCTCAAGTGAATTGAAAACAAAAATAACTTCGCCTTCTACTTTTTCCAAATCGTTTAATAATGTTTGGATATTGTAAACGCTGGAAGGGGACATATCCAATACCGGAATGATGATGCTTCGTTTGGGAGTGTAACCCGGCTTTTCTTTAACGGGGAAAATTTTTGTGTTTTCTTTTTCCGAAAGAGCCCTCCATTCCTCGGGGGTTTTGCTCTCTTTCTTATTTTCAAAAACTACGTCTAAAAGTTCTTCCGTTCTGTGAAAATAAGTGTGGGCATTGCGCGATATCCGGTTTCCTCTTTGAGCAATTTTTTCCCTCTCGGAATCATGTTCAATGTAATATTTTACTTTTTCCTCTATTTCTTCGTCTTCGTACGTCACCAAGTCTTCGCCGTCCTTGAACATTATTTCCTGTCCGGTGCCTTTGGTTTTATCGGTTAAAAGCATCGAGCCGATCGAAAGGGTTTCGAAAACCCGCATGTTCAAATCGTTGCGAATGGAATTATTGAAAACAATTTTGGACTGTGAAAAGAGCTCCGCCATTTCAACATCAAAGCATCTTTTGAAAGCAACGGGGTAAACCTTATTGATTTTGTCAAGTAAATCTTTTCTTCGTTGGTGTTCGGCAGAATTTATTGAACCCACAAATCCGACGTCATATTTTTTAACATTGCTCCTTTTCGAATGAACGTTTTCGTCTGCAGCCAAAGGCAGCCAGAAAGTGTTTATATTTCCTTTTTCCCGGAAGATTTGTAAATACTCGAGCTGAGCAATGAAAACAAAATCAAAGTGCTTTGACCACTCGAGGTGTTTTTCCAAATGAATGTGCGAATCTATTAAGTAACAAGCGGTAGGAACTCCCAAAGCTTTAATATTATTGGGGAAATAACCATGGACAGATTCCACCCAAAGGTAAAAATCAGGCTTGAATTCCCGAGGTATTTCATTAAAAATATTTGTAAAATCCACATTAAAGCTACATTCGATGTTTTGCGGAAGGATGGGAAGCTTGAGATTTTTTAAATCCCAAGCTTCAATTAATTGGGGAGGGAGTTGGGGTCCTATCGTGGTGACTCTATATTTTCTTCTTAATGCTTTCTCAATGTAAGCCGCCGTTGTAACGGGGTAAGAAACATAAGAAAGCCAAATATGTAAATTTTCTCTTTGCATTCATCTAACCAAATCTTGCGAAAAATATAATCCAATTTCGTGCCAGTGTAAAAAACCACAATGAATGCGGTTTTCCTTGAAATATTTTGTTAACATATTGAACCATTGGTGATTATTAGCCACCGAAAATTTGTTGAATTAAATTTTCAGCACTCTTTTCCCACGTAAAATTAAGCATATCTTTCCCGGCTCTTTCACCTATTTGTTTTATCTCTTCACGGTGAAAGTAAGCCCATTCCACTTTTGAAATTATTTCATCCATGCTTGGTTCTTCCCAATCGGAAATTAAATTGTTTTTATCGTCGAAGATTTTAAATTCCATCATTTCTTTTAAGGGTAAGGAATTTTCATCGGTTAGAACGTCTTTATGTCCGGTATTGAAAGAAGCGATAACCGGTTTGGCACAAGCCATGTATTCCATTAAAACAAGGTTAGTACCGCCTTCGCACCGGTTGGGGAAAAGTCCCAAATCGGTATTCTTGTAAAGCTCTCTCAAATTATTATTGGGTATTAATGGGAGAGTGAAAATTCTGTTCGGGTTTAATCCGTTAACGGCGTAAAGATTGTTCATTATTTCTTCCCAATTTTCACCTTCTGCTTGAAACTTAATGTGTTTTGAAAGAACCATATTTTGCATTGTTGCCGGCCACATATTGTACCAAGCATTTATTAAAATAATGTCCGGGTATTTGTCCTGCAAAATCTTGACGGCTTTTAATACCAAATCCTGTCCTTTACGAAGTTCAAATTTACCGCCGGAAAAAATCACAAACAGGTCCCGCTTGTCTGTTTTTTCCACAGGGTAGAAAAGGGAAGTGTCAACACCCTGAATTAGCAAACCTGTATTGGCAATACCTTTCTCGTTCATTTTTTGTTCGCACCAGGAAGAACCTGCAAATATTTTGTTGTACATTTTCGAATTTTTTACTTCTAACGGATTCAGCTCGTTCTCGAAGAAAGTGTAGCCGTAATTTTCTTTTCCCCAAACCGGGTGCAAAGGTTCGAAACTGCCGTTCTTCAATGCGTGGAAAACTTTCCCCTCAATCTGTTTTTGTGAATTTGGAATATTATCCGCATCCAAATCGACCACTTCGATTTTCTTTGCGAGTTCTTTCTTAAGATAATTACTGCAAACTCCCCAACCGAAGTTTTCGCCGTGTGTAAGCGCTAAGTTAAGTTTCGGGGTTTCATTTTTCGTAATTGAAATTTCAACCTCTTTTTTCTTAAGAATAAAAGTAAGATCTTTTCTGATATTGCCATTGCGGCTTTCGGTTGATTCCGAATATAATATTTCAAAACCGGTACGGTTAAAGAATTCAATCCAGAGTTTTTGAGGAAGCAAGTAAAATTCATTTGTGCTAATTTCTCCATTCCCGCCGAATGTTTTGGTTCTTACGTAAAGAATTCCGCCCGGTTTTAAAATTCGTTTGAACTCTTCCAAAGTAACAATAGGGGACAGGCTCTTTTCCAATGTCCTGTAAGAAAAGATCAAATCGAATTCGGAGTTGTTAAAGCCTGTAAAATTTTGGTCGGATTCAAATACCTTAAAACCTTTTGATTTTAGTTGATTTAACTTTTGAACGTTGTTTGTAATTCCCGTTACGTCAAGACCGTTAATTTTAAATAAGTCCATTCCAATACAGCCGACGTCCAAAGTTTTAAGCGTTTCTCTTTTAGAAATCAAACCGGATAATTCTTCTCTTAAAATCTCCGAAATTATTGTGGCAACATTAGCCGTTTCGGAATAATCGTTGTTGAATTTTTTTAGAGCTTGAACCAACATTATTAAGTTAGAATCGTTTTTTTGAATTTTAAAGCGGTTTTTAATTTTAGCAGTTAAATCTTTTTTCAAACTTTCAAATACCGGCTGCCATTCCTTCGGCTGTTTTTGTCTGTACAGTTTCATCGTGGAGTACCAAGGGGAATTGTTTCCGTCCTGTAGCCATCGCCAATCTGAATTGAAGGGAATCAGGACCCAAACTTCTTTACCCAAAGCTCCCGCCAAGTGCGCAACGGAAGTATCGACGGTAATTACCAAATCCAAATGTTTCATTATTCCGGCAGTGTCGGCAAAATTTTTAATTCCAAATTCGTCGAGATTTTTGATTTTATCTTTGAACTTTTCGATTTGTTTGAGTGCTTCGCCCTTTTGAAGGCTGAAGAATTCTACATCTTCCGTTTCAAATAAGAAAGAAAGTTCACTTAACTTTACCGAGCGGTTTCTATCGTTCTGATGCCGGGGGCTTCCCGCCCAAACTAACCCGACTTTAAATTTTTTACTCCCAAAATATTTAGCCCAAGATTCTGCTTTTTGTTCGTCCCAATACAAATAAGGTGTTTCCGAAGGGATGTTTTCCAAAGTTGTTCCGAAAAGGAGAGGTAAACTAAGCAGGGAAACGTCGTAATCATAAGCTAACGGGCTTTTTTCCAACGAAGTTTTTACGCTAAGCTCGTCAATGTAATCGCAGTTTGCAAGAAGTTCGTGGAGCAGAGGGTCACATTCCAAAATCACATAAGCATTTCTTTCTTTTAAAAATTTCAAATAACGCACAAATTGAAGTGTATCCCCCAAGCCTTGTTCGCCGTAAACGAGAATTCTTTTACCGTTTAAGTCTGCGTTCAAATTAAGAGGTTGAAAGAATTTCCTTTTACCGAACTCTTCTCTTTTTTTGCGCCACTCGTATTCTTTCCAACCCTCCTCAAAGTTTCCTAATTTAAGCAGTGTCTCAGCTTTGTTGTAATGTGCAAGTATGTTTCCCGAATCTATTTCAATTGCATTGTTGAAATATGAAAGTGCTTCGTCGAGCTTTCCCATTCTCAATTTACAAAAACCGATGTTTGCCTTAATCAATCCACGGAGCTGAATATCGTCGTTCTGTCGGGCAATTTGTTCGGCAAGAGAAAATGTTTTTAATGCTTCGTCATATTCGTCGGCAAATGTTTTGGTTGAACCTAAGTTTACAATGGCTTTAACGTGGTTTGGGTCGACTTCGAGAGCTTTACGGAAATAAACCGAAGCGGTTTCAAAATCTTTTATGCCGTAATAATAAAGACCCGCATTGTTAAGTGCATCAGTGTAATCCGGTTTTAGTTCGATTGATTTCAAATAATATTTTAATGCTTCTTCTTTTTGCCCGAGTTGCTGAAGGCAAAGCCCTACGCTGTAATATGCCGTTGCATTTCCTTCATCCGAAGAAAGAAATTTTTTAAAAGTTTCGAGAGCATTTTCAAATTCATTTAAGTGGAAGTAAACGTTGCCAAGAGCATTTAGGATATCGGGAATATCTCCGTATTGTTCTTTAATGCCGAGCAAAATCTTTTTAGCTTTTTCGTACTCTTTGTTATTTGAGAGGCGTATTACTTCCTTAAGTTCTTCAATACTTTTATTGTCTAATTGAATTGTTCTCAATCCGCTCATTTGTGAGCTAAGTTCACCGACGGAATGGGAAAAGACTTCCGCGGCATGTTTCTCCGCCATATTCATATTACCGCTGTTACGGTAAATAATTGCAATATTATTGTGTGCATCAATAAGATTCGGATTTAATTCCAAAGCTCTTTTGTAATGGAAAACCGCTTTTTCATTTTCGCCGAGATGCTGATGGCAGAGGGCTTTGTTAAAGTGTGCTTCCAAGTGATTAGGCTGATTTCTGAGAACCGTATTGTAAAGTTCAATTGCTTCTTTGTAATTGCCTAATTTGGATTTAACAACAGCCAAGAAATAGAGGGAGTTCAAATCAGCCCTTTCGGTTACAATTTCCTCCAAAAGAGATTCGGCCATTGTGAAATTGTTCTCTTGGAATGAACTTAGCGCCGTTTGATATTTATCTGCCATGATTACTCCCGTTTTTATGTTGTTTGGAATAATTCGTTATTGATTTTTTGTAATCCGTTAAATACTTCCGGATCGTTTGCAAAATTCTTTTCGAGGAAAGTCAAAGGTATTTCTAATTTATCCATCATATTTAATTTTACGTAGAGAGAAATGAGATAAAAAGATAGTGCCGGGTTGTTTTTAAAATCTTCAAGTCTGTTTTCAAGTAAATTCACGGGGGTCAGAAAATCCCCCTTGCTTACGAGATATTCTGCGAATGCGAGTAATAAAGAAGAATTTTCGGGAAATCTCTCGTAAAGTCCGGGTAAAAGATGCGGAAAATCGTTAATGTATTCGTAATTTTGAATTAGGAGCATTAGCGAGTCCAACGCATATTTACTGCATTCATTTAAGAGAATGTTAATCTGTGAACGGCTTAGTTTTTTCTGCCATTTTAATCCGGTCAATATTTCGGCGATTTCGTACTTGCCCAAGTCCGTTTTTAATTTGTGTGTAAAAAACGAGAAATACTTTTCGGATTTTGCAATCAAAGAGGTGTGAATACCGTAATAAATTATTTCTTCGTCATTAAGTCTTTCGAAGACAAGATTCATTTTCCTTTCGCTAAAAGGAGTGGAGTTCATTTCGTAAGCGGTAGAACAAAACATTAATGCTTTTTCGTAATCGCCTAAGACCGAGTAAACTTTGGAGACTATGTAAAAGACCGAAGGGTGTGTAATGTTAAATTCAAAAATATCTTCGGAGAGTTTCTTGGCGGAAACGTAATCTTTCCTTTTCAAAGCAAAATTAATCAGAAATTGAAGCGAGTAGAGCTTGTAGTCGTCCGCAAGAGATTCCGATTTGTAAGCATAATTAAAGTAAGTTTCGGCACTTTTGTAATCTTCCAAGATGGAGTAAGTTAAACCCAATTGGTAAGCATAGTAAGACGATGGCGCCGATTCGAATTCTTCCAAAAGGAGAGGTAAATTACGTTCTGCTTTCCGAGCTTTGCCTTTGTCGTTAATATTGTAACCATGGTGAATTATCTCAATGTCGGAATCAATTATCTCCACATTTGCTTCCTTTAAAGAATACTCGATTTGTTCGTGAACTCTGCCTTGAAATTCAATCCCTTTAACATTTGGGAAAAGCCGGCAGTAAGTTCCGAAGTTTATTCTGCCCGAGAAATCGTCAATGTTTTTAATCCTACACCGGAAAGCATTAACTTTATCCGAATCGAGTATTTTCTTAATCTTCGGAATCGATTCTTCACTCAAAACTTCATCGGCGTCCAAGTAAAGGATGAAATCGGAAGTGCAATGTTTTAGTGAAAAGTTTCGAGCCTCGGCAAAGTTATTGTTCCATTTGAAATGAAAAACCGAGGCATTGAATCTTTTCGCCACGTCAACAGTCTTATCCGTTGACCCTGTATCCGTGATGATTATTTCGTCGGCAATTTCACGAACGCTTGCCAAACATTTTTCCAAGGATTTCTCCTCGTTTTTAACAATCATGCATAAGGAGAGGGTCCTTCCGAGAGTCCCCATCTTAAACTACGGTGTTAGTAGTACTAACTTGTTCTGTTTCTGTCTTCTTGTTTCCGGTTACGTCGGTGTTCATCAAGGAGTTGTCATCCTCCGGCAGTCCCATTTCCTTGTTGACTTTCTTTAAGCGTTCGGCAGCGAAGTGGTTCCTTTCGTTATTTGCCACAGCCCATTCGAACATCGTTTTAGCTTCCGTTTCTCTTCCCGTTAAGTAAAATATTTCACCCAAGCCAGCGCAAGCCTGAGAGGAAGAGGGATTAATGTTTAATGCTTTTTCGAACGACTGACGAGCTTCGGTAATTCTGTCCAACGCTAAAAGGTTGAAGCCGCGGAAATTTTCGAGGCTGGCAATCTTTGTGTTTGCATTAAAGTTTAGCTTCCTCGTTTTTAATTTCCTTTCGGCTCTGTCCAAAGTAGCAAGGGATTCGCTAAACCTTTTCTCGGAAAACAGCTGATAAGCCATTTTAATATCTTCGAAAAATTCGTTGTTTTTGATTTCGAAGAAAGTTGTTTCGGAATTTAGTGTGTTGTGGTCCTCAGGCAGATTCAAAGCTTGATTTACCTTTGCAAGACCCGCAATGGCAAATTGGTTCATAGTGTTGTTCTCGATTGCCCACTCGAACATTATTTTGGCTTCGTAATCCATCCCTTCAAGGTAGAAAATTTCAGCTAAGCCGGCGCATGCTTGAGAAGAGTTCGGATTAATTGCCAAAGCGTTTTCAAAGCATTCATGGGCTCGTTCCGTGTTGTTTAAGCCCAGATAATTGAACCCTTTGAAATTCTCAATACTTGCACGCGAATCCGCTACCTTATCACGTGGAATGTTAGTGCTCTGCGTGTCATCGATAATCATCTCTTGCGCTTTAACCAATTTGCTCAAGGATTCCTCGAACTTTTTCTGATTAAAAAGTTCGTAAGCCTCATCCAATAAAGATGTTAATTGATTCATATTACTAACCCTTATGTTTATTTGGTTAATTGTCGATTTACCGAAACAAGTAATATGCCAATTGTAAAAGATTGCTTTTTTAAACCGGAAATAAAGATTTGTTAGGGGAAAGGATATTCGAAATGCACAATAATAGCCAAATGTTAAAAATTGTTCTTACAAGAAATGTGGCTAAAGCCGTTAATTCCTCTTTTCTATTCTCTCCGTTGACTAAAGTCAACGGCAATGCTTTCTTAATTAAGAATGAAGAATTAAAAATGAAAAATGAAAATGGGTTCGGAATTGCGAAATCTCACGCGATGAGTTCATTAACAAACGGCTTTTGCGAAGCCATCCCGTCGGGATAGCCAATATTGCCGTCGAATTTATTCGACGGCAGAAGAAATTAACTGACCCATTAGGGCTTTAGCCCCATTGTTCGTGGTATGTAGCGCAGATTGATTAGTCCCCCCGCATTTTTGCGGGGGGACGGTCAATCTGCGAATGGAAATGTTAAAAAAAATAAACGCAGATTGCCCATTCTTCTCCCGCATTTTGCGGGAGAAGAATTAAGCAATCTACGCTACACCGCACCTGAAGAGTCTAATCCAAAAAATGAGAAGGTCGAATATTTTAAGAATAAAAAAGTAGGAAAGAAAAAACGATACTAAAAAAAAGAAAAAGGACTTGAACCCCTTCAGGGTTCTTTTTCCTTTTTTTATTCTTTTGTCCTACAGACCTTGAACCCCTTCGGGGTTCTATTTTCCTAGTTGATTTATTTTTCTACCAACATTGAACCCCTTCGGGGTTCTTAGGGAGAGTACAAAAAAAGCATTCCGACCCCAAAGAGTTTACTCTGCAAACTGCGGAACAAGCAAACTACGTTACGA